>NZ_JBEXDZ010000086.1:0-37477 GCF_040606085.1 Streptomyces sp. NPDC005485
AGCGGCAGCGGTCGTTGCGACTGCGGCCCGTCGTGTGATGACCATGCTGATGTCCCGAGGTGAGCCAGGAGCCGCGCCCGCAGTACTTCGCCGTGGCATCTCTTTACTCCTGACGTTTACATCGTATACCCGGCGCCCGAGGCTGTCGCGCTGCCGACCAGTTGAAGCTAGTGAGCCAGTTTCGAGATGCGTAGTCGCCTCGTGAACGACACCGCGCGGCCGTTCAAGTGGACCAAGACCGTCGACCGGATCATCGACCGGATCTGCCGCTACTGCACACGAATCTCCGAACCAGCTCACTTGCCGTGATTACTCACAGTGAAGAATTGACACGGCTTCTCGCGCCACGAGGTGACGGCCATCGTGCAGGCCGGCCATGCGGGCTGCCCAAGGCGGGTGTGGACGATGGGCAAGGAGCGAGGGTCAAGCTCGCACGAGCGGGCCGGCGGCGGCAACGAACGCGTTGTGCGCGGCCCGGGCGAGGCCTGCGCGCCGGTCGCGGTCGGCCCGGTCGGGGGCCTCGTGCAGGGTGAAGGTGATGTCGACGATCCGGTCGGCGAGCGCCAGGACGCGCGGGTCGGCGTAGTGAACGCCGACGGCAGTATCGCGTCCGGCTCCCTGATCAACGAGATCGTCCGCGAGGGCGCCCGCCGGATGCTGGCCGCTGTGCTGGAGGCGGAAGTCAACCAGTACATAGCCGAGTTGGCTGCCGAGACCGACGTGCGCGGACGGCGCCTGGTCGTACGCAACGGCCACCACCGGCCCCGGACAGTCGTCACCGCGGCCGGGCCGGTCGAGGTCACCGCGCCGCGCGTCAACGACCGCCGCGTCGACGAGGCCACCGGCGAGCGCAAGCGGTTCTCCTCCAAGATCCTTGCGCCGTGGTGCCGCAAGTCACCGAAGATCTCGGAGGTGCTGCCACTGCTCTACCTGCACGGACTGCCGTCCGGAGACTTCGTGCCCGCGCTGGGGCAGTTCCTCGGCGGCACGGCCGGACTGTCGGCCGCGACGGTGACCCGGCTGACGAAGCAGTGGAGCGACGACCACGCCGCCTTCCAGGACCGGGACCTGTCCGACCGCGACTTCGTCTACGTATGGGCCGACGGGGTCCACCCGAAGGTGCGGCTCGGCCAGGCGCACTCGTGCGTGCTGGTCCTCCTCGGCGTCCGCCTGGACGGCACCAAGGAGCTGATCGCGCTGGCCGAGGGACTGCGGGAGTCCACCGAGTCGTGGGCCGACCTGCTGCGCGACTGCCGCCGTCGCGGCATGCGCGACCCCGAACTCGTCATCGGCGACGGTGCGATGGGCCTGTGGAAAGCCCTGATCGATGTGTTCCCGACCGCTCGGCACCAGCGCTGCTGGGTCCATAAAGCAAGTAATGTAACGAACTGTCATCTGAAGTCCGCACAGTCGGGCGCGCGACGAAGCCAATGCAGGAGATCTACAACGCAGAGGACAGGGCCCATGCCGAGAAGGCGATCGAGGCGTTCTCCCGCACTTACGGCACGAAGTGGCCCAAGGCCGTCGCGAAGATCACCGACGACCGGGACGAGCTGCTCGCGTTCTACGACTTCCCGGCCGAGCACTGGGTCCACCTGCGGACCACGAATCCCATCGAGTCGACCTTCTCCACCGTCAAGCTCCGGACCAAGGTCACCCGAGGCGCCGGCAGCCCGGCCGCGGCCCTGGCCATGGTGTTCAAGCTCGTCGAATCCGCCCAGGCCCGCTGGCGGGCGATCACCGGAGCCCACTTGGTCCCACTCGTCCGGGCCGGGGCCCGGTTCGAGAACGGCCTGCTGGTCGAACGCACCGAAAGCCACGCGGCCTGAGGAGAATGCCCAGATGACCGTCTCCGACACCTACGGCACGAACTCCTACACGACCAAGGAGTTGGCCAGCCTGCTCGCCGACCGACTCGACGTGACCTTCACCGAACGCGAGAGCGACTACCTCGGCGTCTACTTCCTGGCCACCCTCGCCGACACGACCCGCCTCCAGATCCAGCCGAACGCCATTCCCGGAGACGACGGGGAAGACGATCTCTACGACGACGAGCACCCCGACGTGTCGGTACTCCTGCTCATCACCTCACCGGCCGCCGCCGAGCCTCTCAACGACAAGCTCTCGACGGTCGGAGGACTCACCAGGCTCCGATCAACTTGAAGCTGAGCAACTGCCGATCCACAAGTCTTGACTATTGCTCGACTCAGCGAGGTGGTCCTCGGCGGCCTCCTTGACCATGTCGAAGGTGAGCGGGCCGGGCGGGGCACCGAGGTGCTCGTGCAGTCGCGCCCAGGAACGGGCCCTGCACGAAACCCTAAGACCCGGCACTGACAGCGCCTGCCGCGCCGATCCCGGCCTCGGCCGCATGTCCCGGTCGGCATGCGGCCGCCACTACGGAGCCGCGTGGGCTTTCTGCTGCCGGGGTACTTGCGCGCTACGGTGCTTACGATGCAGCGCTCTCGCGCACTGCCTGGCGTATGCGCGGATCGGCGGTGCGGTCGTCGGCGACGCTGCTGAAGTGCTGTGCGGATTCCGCATGGTCCCGCAGGACGGAGGCCATGACGGCTGCGGCATCACTCTTCAAGGACACCAGCCACGGCCGGATCCTGTCCTGGGCGTTCCACTGGTCCCAGGCGCCGTCCCAGGTGCACATCGCGTGGGCGGCCTCCTCCAGCAGATCCCAGTCAGGTTGAAGCGTGGCGTAGGCGCAGACGCCGTGGAGCCAGCTCACGACTACTGCGGCCTCGCCGAACTGCACCACATGTGTGTCATCTCCGTCCACGTGCTCGGCCAGGGCGCGCAGGAGGTTCTGCGCCTGCGGCAGATCTCGCCTCAGGGCCGGTCCCGCGTGCTCGGTGGCCAGACGTGTGAGCACGCCGACGTGGAGTTCGTAGTCCTGCGGGTGGTCGCCGGCCAGGGTCAGCAGCGCGGCCGCGGCGGCACGGTCGCCGTTGTTGGCGGATTCGAGCAGCGGGTGGGCGGTCTGGAGGGGGTCTTCGGGGTAGTCCGCGTGCTCGCGGTCGATCAGGGCGAGGAGGTCGCTGACGGTCTGGGGCCGGCGTTGTGGGTCCTGGTGGGTGGCTGCTCGGACGATGCTGCGCCACGGGCCGGGAGGGGGCAGCAGCGGCAGGTTGGTTTTCGGCAGCTCACCGGTGAGGGCCCAGGCGATGACTCTGCCGATGCCGTAGATGTCGCTGGACGCCGTGGCCTCATGGGGTGTCTCGAACAGTTCCGGGGCGGCGAAGCCCTCGGTGCCGATGTAGAGGCCGGTTCGGCCTGCTTTGGTGGTCTGGCCTCGCGGTCGGCGGACGATGCCCCAGTCGGCGAGGGTCCAACAGTCGTCGAGGCAGAGGATGTTCGACGGCTTGATGTCGCGGTGCAGCCAGCCGTGCTCGTGAGCGGTGGCGAGCACCGATGCCAGGGCGTTCACCAGGGCGCGGAGCTGAGCCGGTTGCTGAAGCAGTTCCCGGTGGTCTTCGGCGGTCGCTTGTGCCCATGGCATCACGAACCAGGTGCGGTCGGCGGCGAAGTCCAGGATGGGCATGGCGTGGGGATGACCGCTCAGGAGCTGGCCGATCTCGATCTCCCGCCGCATGCGCGCCACTTGGCGTTCGGGCGGGTACTTCTGGTGCAGTTTCTTCAGGGCGGCGATCGTGCCGGTGGGTTTGTGTCTCGCCTGGAAGACGTCCGCCTGGCCACCGTCCGGGACGGGCTCACGCGGGCAGGCGTAGTCCTTGCGCTCGCCGTGTGCGGTGCGGCGGACCGCGTCGTAGTCACTCTGGCCGGGCTGTGTGGGCGCCTGGGGAGCGGGGTGGGGAGCCAGGATCCGGCGGGCTTCGTACACCGGGTAGCCGCTGACGGTGCGGGCCGGGACGAGCTGGTAGCCGTCGGGGGCCAGCGTGTCGTTGATCAGGGCCAGCAGCCGCTCGATCTCACTGGTGTCCGTCCGCACAGCGGGGTGGATCATCTCTGTCAGGAAGCGGAGCAGGGCCTCGTCGGGGCCGTCGGCGAGGCCGAAGCGGCGGTCGTCGAAGACCCAATCGTCGTCCCAGTCTTCTGAGTTGTTGTAGCGGTGCTGAACGATGTCGCCCTCGGCGGTCGCATACCGCGGGTCGAAGCTTTCCAGGCGGTCCAGGTCGTACAGCCTGCGCAGAAAGGTGACCTCGTCCAGGCTGCCCGACCAGTTCGCCCCGGTGGTGCGGAGCGCGTCGAACAGGTGCCGCCGGGTGACATCGGTGATGGCGCTCGATGCCCCGGCGGGTATGTCGCTTCCCCTGAACCGGCCGATGACGGTGTCGGCGGCGACGGACCGCAGCAGGGAGGTACCCGTCACGCTCTCGGTGCGTGCGCGGGAGAAGAGGTCCAGGTCGAAGGCGACGTCGTTCAGGGCCCGCAGCACGGTGCGCTGCATCTCGGCGCTCAGGTCACGAAGTCTTTCGTAGTAAGCGTCGTTCTGCCCGAGCGAGAAGAAGTTCCCGTCCAGGGTCTCGAAGTCGTCCGGTACAGGCGTCCTGGCCGGCGCTGTCATGCCGAACCGGCCGATCTTGACCGGACCGATGTCCCTGACCTCGCCGCCGGAATCGGCATAGAGCAGCTCGAAGGACGTCTTGAGGTGATAGTCGTCCCAGTTGTCCCGGACCAGGAACGCCTGCCTTGGGAGCGGGGATTCGGGCCATGCCCGCACGGGCAGGACGGTGAACTGCACGGTTCCTCCGGAGGACGCCTCGGCATGCGACCGGGCACGTCAGGACAAGGGACCAACCACCCTCGCAAGCGATGCTGCCGGCGAAGCGGTGCCGGGTCCGCGGGCGTCAGGTGGCGGTGGGCCAGGTCCGCAGCAAAACGGCGATCTTCCCGGCGGTGCAGGCGGGGTCGAGGAGCAGGTCCTTGAGGGCGACGGCGTCCTCGCGGGCGGGCTTGACGGGAATTCCGGCGGCTTCGAGGTACATGACGCCGGACGCGGCGGCGACGGCCATGTTGGAGCGCTCCAACCAGCGGCACCGGCCCAGCGTGTGCACCAGTGCGGCGGCTTTGGCATAGGGGCCGTTGTAAACGGGCTGCTCGAACAGCTCGGCCCGGTGACGGGCGACCGCCGAGACGGGCACGCCGTAGTCGTCAGGGGCCGGATCGCCCGCTCCTGCAGCCTCCGCGACCTGCAGGATCCAGGGAACGTCGATGTGCAGATCCATCAGGCGGCGCGCCCTCCCCCGGGCGTCTGCTGGGCTTGTTCGGCCTCGTCGAAGATGCTCTGGTGTTCGGCCAGGAAGCGGGCGGCCGCGTCCACCGCACGGGCGCGCAGGCCGCTGGTGTCATCCTGTACCAGCCTGCCGAGGTAGTCCCCGATGCTCAGCCCCAGGTCGGCGGCGCGCTTCTTCGCGAGTTGCGCCACGTCCTCATCCACGCGCGCACCCAGCTGTGTCTTCGCCATACCAGCATGGTAACAGCCGTTACCGCGCAGCGGGAGCGGCGGTCTCGTCCGTCCAGCCCGAGTCGAAGATCGCGGTGCGGGCCGCGGCCCGGCTGGGCCAGGAGCTGGTGTCGAGCAGCTCCCTCTTGATGGTGGCGAAGAACGACTCGGCGAGCGCGTTGTCCCAGCACTGACCGGTGCGGCCAACCGACAGACGCACTCCCAACTGGTCTGCGAGCGTGGCGAGTTGGCGACTGGTGTACTGGCATCCGCGGTCCGAGTGAAAGATCACCGGCTGGCTGGGGCGGCGCTTTGAGCAGGCGGCCGTGAGGGCATCGGCGACGAGATCGGTCCGCAGGTGGTCGGCCGTTGCCCAGCCGACGACCCGACGGGAGGCGATGTCGATGACGGTGGCCAGATAGAGCCAGCCCTCGTCCGTGGCGATGTAGGTGATGTCGCCGCACCAGCGGGCATCCAGGCCGGCAGGGTCGGGCTGGAAGTCGCGGAGGACAAGATCGGGCCGCAGGGCAGCTCGTGGATCAGGAATCGTCGTCAGGTGCCGTCGTCTGCGGTGTCGGCCCTGCAGGCCGGCAGCCCGCATCAGCCGCGCGACACGTCGGCGGCCGCATCCCGCGCCTGCCCGCTTCAGCACGGCATGGACGCGCGGGGCGCCGTAGGTTCCCCGCGATCTCGTGTGGACTTCGGCGATCTGTTGCGCCAGCTCGGCGTCACGGACCGCGCGGGGACCTGGCCTGGCAGCGCGGCGGGCATAGAAGGCGGTCCGGGAGACCTTCAGCAGCTCACACGCTCGCTTGACGCTGTGACCTGCACGCTTCTCCGCCTCGATGAACGGGTGCACCGTCACCGGGTCTCCTTCGCGAAGAAAGCCGTCGCACGCTTGAGGACCTCGACGTCCTCACGCAGACGGCGGTTCTCCCGCCGCAGCGCGGCCAGTTCCTCACGTTCACTGCTGGTCAGACCGTCGCGTTCGCCCGCGTCGACCTCGGCCTGGCTGACCCACAGCCGCACCGCGGTCTCGGTCAGGTCGAAGCCCTTGGCGATCTGGCCGACCGAGCGGTCACCGCGTCGGCACAGCTCGACGATCTCCGCCTTGAACTCCGGCGTGAACGAACGGCGAGGCAGGGGCTTCTTCTTCCCCATGGTCTCCATGATGGACATCCTCCCGGGGCAGAACCCCTGATCTCGAATGTCCGTCAAAGCGGATCAAGCCTACGAACAGGGTGTACCGACGTTGCGCGCAGCCCAGATGGTGGCGGACCGGTCCTCAGGCCGGGTTCGACGTACCGGTGACGACATCCACCGCGTGGCGGCGGTGGGCGGCGAAGAGTGGGATGGCCTGAGGGTCGCGGGAGCGCAGAGCGGCGGCCAGCGCCTGATGCTCCTGGGGGATGCAGCCGAGGTAGCCCTCTGTGCTGAGGCCGATGCGGGTCAGCAGGAACAGGTGTACTTGGCAGCGGATGGTCTCCCAGGCCGCGACGAGACGCTGATGGCCGGTGGCGGCGAAGACAACGTCGTGGAAGGCGATGTCCAGGCCGGCCATGGCGTGCGAGTCCGTCGTGCGTTCCATCACGTTGGCCGCCTTCTCGATGGCTGCGAAGTCCTCGTCCGAGGCGTGTGTGATGACCTGCTGAACGGCGAGGTCCTCCAGTGCGCCGCGCAGGCTGTCCAACTCGGCGACATCCTCGCCGGACAGCGTCGTGACAACGGTGCCCCGGTGCCAGGCGCAGTGCACGAGCCCCTCGCGCTCCAGTACGCGTAGAGCCTCTCGCACCGGCCCTCTGCTGACCTGCAGTACGCCGGAGAGTTCGACTTCTCGCAGCGGTGCCCCGGGGGCATATGCACCCCTGAAGATCGCCTCCCGGATCCGGTCGGCGACCTCGTCGGCCAGTCCGCGACGGCGGGCAGGGGCCACCACGCGCTCACCCGTGAGTTGCAATCTCTCCATGTCTCAATGTTAACATTGAGCTCTCGGGTATGTAGACATTGAGACAATGAAGGGGAATCCGGCCATCCGGGCCGGCGTGAGGCGATTTTCATAAAGGTGTTCCAGCCTGTGCCGCTGGCGGTGTCTGCAGACGCCTCTCGGGGCTGCTGTTGGAGCGTTGCGACCAGGTGACGGCATGCACCGCAGCCCGAACCAGGCCGACAACGTCACCGGCCCTGCCGGCCGAAGGCGGCCCGAGAACTGAACGCCATCGCCGGCCGCCCGCAGAGAGTCGCCGACGCCCCTTCTACGCCCTCGACCAGCCCGCCGACGTCACCCGCAAAGACCTGGTCATTTGCCCCAACCGCCAGAACTGTTGGACACCTCGCCGCACGGAAGGAACCCCAGGCCCATGACTTTTCTCGACTCACCCATACCTCGCTTCCACCTCGCCGTACCGGTCGACGACCTGGCCGCCGCCCGCCGCTTCTACGGCGAGACGCTCGGCCTGGACCAGGGCCGTAGTGCCGAGACCTGGGTGGACTGGAACCTGCACGGCCACCAGTTCGTCACCCACCTCGCCACGGCCCGCACCGAACAGATCCACAACCCGGTGGACGGCCACAACGTGCCCGTGCCGCACTTCGGGCTGATTCTGACCGTCGATGCCTTCCACGGGTTGGCCGACCGGCTGCGCGCCGCGGACACCGAATTTGTCATCGAGCCCTACGTGCGCTTCGAGGGCGAGACTGGCGAGCAGTGGACGATGTTCCTGCTCGACCCGGCCGGCAATGCCCTGGAATTCAAGGCGTTCGCCGATGACTCGCAGGTGTTCGCCGCCTGACATCTTCTATAGGCGGTGGAGGGCTTCAGAGAGGCTGCTCGCCTGGCTCGGCGACAGCCCCTGCTTCATAGGGGGCCGATCATGAAACACCACACCGCCCGCTTCCGGCTCGTGGGCCTGGCCCGTGCTCCAGGCCCCACGGCTGCTCGCTCATGCCGATGATGCAGCGGCGGTCGTCGCCCGTCGGCTCGGATTCAGCGGACCCACGAATCTCAGCAAGTTCTTCGCAAGCCGAACAGGTGTCACACCGAGTGACTTCCGCTGCGTCCACCAGTAGCAAACGAGCGCGGCAACCATGTCAGGAGACCCATGCGATGTCCGATGAGTCGGACGGTGGGCCGACGTGTCCCGTGGTCAGCGTCACGGTCAGACGGATTGCGGGGGACTGAGTGAAAAAAGTAGCTTGACCGCCTGAAGCGTGTGAAAGGTGCTCCCGGTGGGACGACGTGAGAAGCCGGTCGATCCCGACGGCGGTCCCGTGCAGCGGCTCGCGCACGAACTGCGGCTTCTCCGTGAGAAGGCCGGGAAGCCGCCGTACCGGGAGTTGGCCGCGCGGGCGCGCTACTCCATCACCGCGATGTCCCAGGCCGCAGCCGGTGATCAGCTGCCGTCCCTGGCGGTAGTGCGGGCGTACACCGAAGCGCTGGGCGCAGACCCGGACGAGTGGGAGCGCCGCTGGCGGGAGGCGGACGCCGAGGTCCGGGCGCCCATGCCGAACGAGAAGCCGCCGTACCGGGGGCTGGCGCGGTTCGAGCCGGACGACAGTGAGCTGTTCTTCGGCCGGGAGACGCTCCTCGCCGAACTGGTGGAGTTGGTGCGCGAGCACCGGTTCGCCGCGGTGTTCGGGCCGTCCGGCAGCGGCAAGTCGTCACTGCTGCGAGCGGGACTGATTCCGGGCCTGCGGCAGGCGGCGGGGACGGAGCGGCCTGCGGTCATTCGCGTGCTCGCCCCGGGGGAACTGCCAGCGCGTACGCACGCGGAGGCACTGGTGCCGCGCGACGGCGACGGGGAGACCTGGGTGATCGTCGACCAGTTCGAGGAACTGTTCACCCTGTGCCACGACCGTGCTGAACGCGACCGGTTCCTCGGCCTGCTGCTCGCGGCCCGGCGGCCGGAGAGCGGACTGCGGGTAGTGGTCGCGGTCCGCGGCGACTTCTACGGCCACTGCGCCGAACACCGTGAACTGGCCACGGCCGTCAGCCGGGCCGGCCTGCTGGTCGGGCCGATGAGCCGGGACGAGCTGCGCGAAGCGATCACCTGCCCGGCTGCCGCCGCCGGACTGAACGTGGAGCGCACCCTCACCGCCCGGATCATCGACGAGGTCGTCGACCGGCCGGGCGCGCTGCCCATGCTCTCTCATGCCTTGCTGGAGACCTGGCACCGTCGGCGTGGCCGCCTGCTGACTCTGGCGGCGTACGAGGAGGCGGGCGGAGTGCGAGGCGCGATCGCCGCCACCGCCGAGGAGGCATACGGCCAGGTGTCGGCGGAACAGAGCCGTATCGCGCGGCGCATCCTGCTGAGGCTGATCGCTCCTGGCGACGGCACAGTCGACACACGTCGTCCTGCGTCGCGCGCCGAGCTCGGCAGCGGTGCGCAGGACGTGCTGGAGCGACTTGTCGCCGCCCGTCTGGTCACCTTGGACGGCGACACGGTGGAGCTGTCGCACGAGGCGCTGATCACCGGCTGGCCGCGTCTGGCCGGTTGGATCGAGGAGAGCCGGGAAAGGCTGCGCGCACAGCGCCGGCTCGGTGAGGCGGCTCGCGGCTGGGAGGAGTTGGCGCGTGATCCCGGAGCTCTGTACAGGGGCACGAGGCTGGCCGGGGCCGCGGAACTGTTCCTCCGTCAGCCGAACGACGACCTCACCCGTCTGGAAAGGGACTTCCTCACAGCCTCCCTCGCCGCTCAGCACGCCGAGCGGGAGGCCGAGACACGAGCTGCACGTCGGACGCGTTCTCTGACCATCGCCCTGTCCGTGTTCCTCGTCTTGGCGCTGACCGCCGGCCTGGTCGCCTGGCAGCGCAATGAGGTGAGCCGCGAGGAATCCGCCAAGGCCACTGCTCGCCGCCTGGCCACCGTGGCCGGCAGTCTGCGCTCCACCGATCCGCGCACCGCCGCCCTGCTCGGGGTGGCGGCATGGAAGATGGCCCCGCTCACCGAGTCCCGCTCGGCGCTCCTGGGGTCCCTGGCACAGCCGGAACGCGACGCTTTCACCGACCCTCTGGCCGGAAGGGACGTCCGGCGCTTCCTTTCCGACGGCGGCCGGACGCTGCTCAGCGTAGAGGGCACCACGGTCACCACCCGGAATGTGACCGACCACAAGGTCACCGCCACCTACCGCCTGCCGAGCGGTACGGAGGTGGGCGATGTCGGGCCCGACTCCCGGTTCCTCGACGTCATCGGGTCGGACGGGGCAGCCAAGCTGTGGAACCTTCCGGAGGGCAGGCCCGAGGCCAAGCTGGGCAATTTGTTGCGGTGGGGCAGCTCGCCAGACGGGAAAACGTACCTCGTCGGTCCGCCGGACGGCCCGGGCACAGCCGCCTTGCACCGGACGGACGACGGCCAGGTCCTGTTCACCACCGACCTCGCGCGCACGCTCTCCTCGGCGGCGGTCGGCCCCGGCGGACGCTTGCTCGCGCTCTGTCCCGCCGATGGGCCACTCCAGCTGTGGGACACCGCCGGCCGCAAGCGGCTGCCGGGAGCCTGGGAGAAGGCGGACAGGACCGTCTGCGGAACTGGTTCCGGTGCGGACGGCGGCTCCCGCCTGCTGCGGTTCAGCGCGGACGACAGGCGGCTCGCCGCCGTCTACGGCACGCGGGCCCTTGTCTGGGACATCCGCAGCGGACGCACGCTTGCCGACTTCACCAGTGCCGGAAGCAGCGGCTTCACGCAGGCAGCGCTCTCCGCCAACGGCGAGTTCCTGGCCACAGCGGACGACCACGAACTCGCCGTCTGGCGGCTGGCCAACGGCGGCACCCAGGTCTTCGACCGGCCGATGTCCAAGGACGAGGCCACCTGGCTGACGTGGGACCCGGGAAAGCCTGACCTCCTGCGCTACCTCGACGGCGCCACGGTTCATACCCTTGACCTGACAGCCCGTCTCACCCCGCGGTGGCACAACACACCGACCGACGCGAGCGTGCTCAGCCCGGACGGCACCACCCTGGCCACCGTCACCCGTTCCGGCGCCGACTACCGCTTCGAGCTGCGCGCCACGCGCACGGGCATGGTCCTCGCGCACGCGAAGCTGGGCCCGCTGCCGAGCACCTCCGACGAGGACGTTCCCCTGTCGGCCTTCAGCCCGGACGGCCGCGCCCTGGCCCTCGCCGACACCGTGTCCTCTCACGGCTCATTGCGGCTGCGCTTCACCGTGTGGGACGTACGGACACATCGGATCCGTACGGTCTTCGACACTTCCGGCGCGGCCGACCGCCCTGCCACGGCCCTCGCCCTGGGACCCGGCGGCCGCACCCTGCTGGCCGTCCGCTCCACCACCGGCACCTCCACGACGGAGGTCTGGAACACCCGCGACCACCGGCGATCGAGGACCGTGCGTGGCTTCTCCGGGACGACAGTGGCCGGGCGACCGGACGGAGGTCTGCTCGTGAGCTCCGACGATCAGTACGTCGGTCCAGGGGCCGGACGGGTCAGTGGACGCGCGCTTGCCGACGGCCGCCAGGTCACCTCGCTCGCTTTCAGCCCCGATGGCACCAAGCTCGCCGTCGGCGATTCCACCGGGCACGTCACCCTTTGGGACGGTGCGATCCGAGACCGCACCGGCGCACTGACCGGCACCTCCGACACGGTCACCTGGGGCGAACCGGAGGCAGTGGGGGCGCTCGCCTTCTCCTCCGACGGCGGCACACTCGCCGTGGGCGGCGCGAACGGGACGCTGAGGCTGTGGGACACCGAGGGACATCAGCTTCTCGGGACGGACCTGCCCACGCCCGGCGACGAGATCCACTCCCTTGCCTTCGCCGAGGACGGCAGCACGGTCTACGCCAGCAGCCCCCACGTGCCGCTCCTGCGTTTTCCTGTCGGCCCGGACCAGGCCGTGCACATCGTCTGCGCGCGCGCCGGTGGCGGACTGACCGCAGCGCAATGGCGGACCTACGTCCCCGACGCGCCGTACGAGAGCGTCTGCGCCACAAGCAGCTGACGCGGCCGGTTACAAGGACCGGATTTTTCAGAGTGGCGTCGAGGGTCGCTGAAAAACGCCTCTGACCTGGACGCTCGTGACCAGAACGACCGCGGCGCCCGCCGACGGCGTCCGCCCTCCCCTTCCCCTGGTTCTGGTCACACATGCGCACTCACACCCTGCTGCCCTCGCTTCTGCTGCTCGGCACACTCTCGATCACAACGGCCTGTTCCCCCGGTTCCTCGGAGCCGGCATCCGCCGGCCCGCCACGAGCCGCTGCCGAATCCCCCTCACCCGTCCGCAGCGTCGACCCGTCGAAGATCAAGGGCCTGCAGATCGTCAGCAACAGCAGCGAGCAGCGCTCATGCCCCTTCGCCACCAGCTACCCGGACGTGCCCGGCGCGGAGACGATGACGGCCGCGATGAAGAAGGACGTGGAGCAGCGCCTGGCCACATTCCGCGAGGGGGCGTGCAGTAACGGCTCACGCGGCGAGCTCAACGTCAGCCACAGGTTCCTGGTGGCTTCCGGCGATGTACTCGGCGTCCGGCTCACCACACAGGACGGCAGTGGCGCCGGGTCCGGGCTGTCGGCCAAGTCGTACTGGTACGACGGCGACGCGGGCGACTACGGCACTGCTCTCGGACTCATCGCCGACGACTCCCGGGACGCCTTCATCTCCACCTTGAAGGACGAGCTCAAGGGACGCGAAGGCTTCGACACGACCACCTTCGACGGCACGCTCTCCGACCCGGCCTCCCGCGCCACCGCTCTGGACAACATGGCCTTCACCGCTGACGGCGGGCTGGAGGTGACCTTCGACAGCGGCGAGGTGGGCGCGCCGCCCGCCGGAACCTTCCTGGTGACCCTCTCCAAGAAGACGGTCACCCCCTGGCTGTCCGCGTTCGGCAAGCGCGCCCAGCGGCAGACCATGTCCCCCAGCCGTTCGCTCGACCTGGGCGCGCCGAACACCCCCGGCCCGGCCGTCCCCACCCACACCGCCTCCGGCGACGACGACACCGACTGCAAGAAGGTCACCTGCATCGCGCTGACCTTCGACGACGGACCTGCGGCTCCCGAGACCGCGACCCTGCTGGACTACCTGGCCCAGTACAAGGCGCGCGCCACCTTCTTCACCGTCGGCCAGAACGTCGCCGCCCACCCCGACCTGGTGCGCGCCGAGGCCCGCGCCGGACACGAAGTCGGCAATCACTCCTGGAACCACCCCGACCTCACCAAGCTCACCCCCGAGCAGATCGCCTCCCAACTCAACCGCACCAGCGCCGCCATCAAGGCCGCCACCGGCAAGGAGCCCACCCTCTTCCGCCCGCCCTACGGCGCCATCAACGCGACAGTCCGGTCGGTCACCAGCCTCTCCCCCGTGCTCTGGGATGTGGACACCGAGGACTGGAAGTATCGCGACGCCGCCAAGGTCGCCCAGAGCGTTATCGACAAGGCGCAGCGCAACGGCGTCGTCCTGATGCATGACATCCACCCCACGTCCGTCGCCGCGGTCCCGCAGATCCTGCGCACCCTCACCGCCCGCGGCTTCCACTTCGTCACGGTCAGCCACCTGCGCGCCAGCCTCTGAGCACCCGCCCTGTTCATCCTCGTACGCCGAAATGCCCGTACACGCGAACGGAACTCCCCTGCCCCAGCACGCCCGCCGACACCGCACCCGCCGGGCGTTCCCTGACTCCTGGCAGGAGTTGGCCTCGACATCGTCAGCGGATCCGGTGGCACCGCCTGTCTCAGCTCCGGCGTCACGTACGACGTGATCGAGCTCCTGCCTCGAGCGGCCAACGGCGGCCCCAGCCTGCTCGTGGGCCACCCAGTTGCTGAACCATCAGAAACCGGCGTGGAGCCGGAACCCGAAGGAGTATGCATTGCTGCCCAAGTCAGTCAGGTGGGGGATACTCCCCGCCCTCGCAGGTGTGGTGGCCGTCTCGGTCGCCGTGCAGGGACCGGTCGCGCAGGCCGTCGCCCCCGAAGCAGCGTCGGTGGGGCAGCGCACGGAGACAGCCAGAACGGTCACCCTCATCACCGGGGACCGGGTCATTCTGCGCCCCCAGCCCGGCAGCAAAGCCCCCGCCGTGTCCGTTCTGCCCGGCAAGGGCCGGGAGGACATGGGCTTCCGCCTCGTACGCACCCTCCGAGCAGGGACACAGCACATCAGCGTGATCCCCAATGACGCCGAGCGCCCCCTGTCCACCGGCAAGTTGGATGCGCGGCTGTTCGACGTCACGGAGCTGATCCGCATCGGTCAGGACGACGCGCGCTCGCGCTCACTGCCGTTGATCGTCATGGAACGGGCCGGCAAGGCGGCCGCCCGGTCCGCCCTCACCGCACACGGAGCGGACCTCGGCCGCACCCTGCGCGCTCTGAACGGCGGCACTCTCACCCAGCCCAAGAAGAGCACCGGTGACCTGTGGCAGTCACTGCTCAAGGGACCGTTGTCCAGTCGTGTCAGCAAGCTCTGGCTGGATGGCAGGGCGAAGGTCCTGGACGATGAGAGCAATAAGATCATCGGCGCCCCCACCGCCTGGAAGTCCGGCATCACCGGCAAGAACGTGCTGATCGCCGATCTGGACACCGGCATCGACGCCAACCACCCCGACTTCAAGGGTCGCATCGCCGAATCGAAGGTCTTCACCGGCGCCGGCCTCAAGGACGGGTTCGGGCACGGCACCCACACCGCCTCGACCATCGCCGGCACCGGCGCGGCGTCCCATGGCAAGTACGCGGGCGTCGCGCCGGGCGCCAAACTGCTCATCGGCAAGGTCTGCGACGACAACGGCACCTGCCCCGACAGCGCGATCATCGCCGGAATGGAGTGGGCCGCAGCCCAGCACGCGGTCGCCGTGAACATGAGCCTCGGCGACACCGTCACCGACGGAACCGACCCCGTATCCACCGCCCTGAACCGGCTCACCGCACAGACCGGCACCCTGTTCGTGGTGGCCGCCGGCAACGAGGGCGGGCCGACGGGCAACGGCGTGGACGGCACGATCGGCAGCCCCGGCAGCGCGGACGCCGCTCTCACCGTCGGCAGCACCACCAAGCGCGACACCCTCAGCGACTTCTCCAGCCAGGGCCCCCGACTCGGCGACGACGCCGTCAAGCCTGACCTGGTGGCACCCGGCGAGGACATCATCGGCGCCCGCGCCGACGGCACCAACATGGACACGCCCATGCCCAACCTGCGCTACGAGCAGGCGTCCGGCACATCCATGGCCACCCCACACGTCACCGGTGCCGTGGCCCTGCTCGCCCAGGCCCACCCCACCTGGAAGGCCGCCGACTTCAAGCGGGCCCTGACCTCCTCGGCGCACGGCCTGAAGAACCTGACCGCCTTCCAACAGGGCTCCGGCCGCCTCGACATCGTGCGCGCCCTGAAACAGACGGTTCACGCCACCTCCGGCGCCGCCAACCTGGGCCTGTTCGCCTGGCCGCACGCCGACACCACCGCCACTCGGCAGATCACCTACCGCAACGACGGCGACCAGGCGGTCACCCTCAAACTCGCCTCGGACGTCTACGGCCCGGGCGGCAAGCGGGCCCCGGCCGGCATGTTCTCCCTGGACGCCACCAGCGTGACCGTCCCCGCGCACGGAACCGCCACCGCGAACGTCACCGGCCGTACCACCAAGGCCCAGGTCGGCCGCTACGGCGGCGCCGTCCTCGCCACCGCCGCAGACACCACGGTGCGTACCGCGGTCGGCCTGTTCGCCGAACCCGAACGCCACACACTGACCGTCACCGGCCTCAACCACGAGGGCAAGCCAGCCGCCGGCGCAGAGCTGACCGTCTTCGGCCCGCACACCGGCATCCGGCAGGACATCCGGCTGGGGAGTGACGGCACGTTCCGGCTGCGCCTGCCGAAGGACGACTACAACATCCTCGGCATCGACGACAGCCTCGCCAAGCTCGACGGTTCCGGCACCCGTACCGGCACCCGGACCCTGCTCGCCGCCACCGGCATCCGCACCGACCAGGACCGCACCGTGACCCTCGACGGCCGCAGGGCCGGCAAGGTCTCGGCCCGCACCGACCACCGCGACGCCACCGCGATCTCCACCTCGGCCAGCCTCGAACTGGTCCCCGCGCAGGGAGGCGACAGCTACTCACTCACCGTCGTCGCCGGAGGCAAGGCCACCCTGTACGCCACCCCCACCGCACAGGCCCCGGGCGTCACCTACGCCGCCTCCACCACCCTCACGGGCACGGACCCGGGCGGCGCCTACCGCTACTCCCTGCGCCAGACCCACAACGGCGGCATACCTGCCGACACCAACCCCGTCGTCCACGACCGGCAACTGGCCACCGTGCACGCCACTTACGCCTCCCAGGGAGGCAGGCGGGCAGTAGCCGTGCGATCCGACCTGCCATCGGCCAGGTCGGAGCTGATGCCGTTCATCCCGACGCTGCACACCGCCCTGCCGAGCCGATCGACCGAGTACTACTCCGTCGCCCCCGGACTGACCTGGACGCACTATCTGGACCTCTTCGGGACGACGGACAACGGGCCCGACGGCACTGTCCCGGACCACGACGAGACCACGGCGGTCCGCCGCTACCAGGCCGGACACACCTACGGCATCGACTGGAACCGGGCCCCGGTCGGCCCGGCCGTCTACAGCCCCGTCCGCGAAGGCAACCACGTATCCCTGGACCTCGTGCCGTATGCCGCCACAGGCACTGGGCAGCACCTCGACTCCTCCGACGCCGGGGTGTCACGCGAGGTCGTGCTGTCCTCCGGTGGACGGGTCATCCACCGAGCCAGCGACCTCTTGGACATCGGCTTCACCGTTCCCAGCGCCGCCGAGCGCCGCTACAACCTAACCGTCCGCACCACGCGCACGGCCGACTGGACGGCGCTCGGCACCCGCTCCACGGTGACCTGGGGCTTCACCTCGGCACGGCCCCGCGGCTCGACGTCCTCGGCGCTGCCGCTGCTGACCGTACGCACCAGGGGAGACGTCGACCTCAACAGCACTGCCCCTGCCGGCCGTACCTTCCGTGTCCCGCTCACTGTGCAGCGCCCCACGAGTGCCGAACGGTCGGCGGTGACGCGGCTGGCCCTCCAGGTCTCCTACAATGACGGCCACACCTGGAAGACCGTCCACGTCACCCGCCAAGGCACCACCGGCAGCGCCCTGCTCCACCACCCGAGTCGCGCCGGATACGTCTCCCTGCGGATCAGCGCAGCGGACAAGGCGGGCAACACCGTCACCCAGACCGTCATACGGGCCTACCGACTTGCCACAGTTCACTGATCCTGTCCGACGGCGCCCTTGAGGCTCCCGGTCCCGGTTGTCCGGGGCCGGGATCTCTTGCATGCCGGCACGGCGCACTGCGTGACGGCCCCTCGGCGAACCTGCGGTGAGCTGTCGGCCCTGATGGGCCGAACGAGGGGGGTGCTTCTATCTGTTCGGTCAAGGGCTGTGGGCCTGGTCAGACACCCCATGTCGTTTGGTGTCAAGCTGAATGGGGTTGGGCGTGGTGCGACCAGGCGGTCGCTTCGTCGTAGTGGGTGCGGGTTTTGAGGCAGCCGTGGAGGATGCCGACGAGGCGGTTGCCGAGTTGGCGGAGGGCGGGGTTGTAGCCGGCCTCGCGTGCTCGTTGCTTGTCGTAGTAGCGGCGGGCACCAGGTGAAGCACGTAGGGCGGCGAACGCCTGGCGCTGCAGGGCGTCGGCGAGGCGGTTGTTGCGGACGTAGCGGGCCTGGACGGTGTGGCTCTTGCCCGAGGCGCGGGTGACGGGGCTGGTGCCGGCGTAGTTCTTGCGGGCTTTCGCGCTGGCGTATCGGGTGGGGTCGTCTCCGAACTCGGCGAGCACCCGGGCACCGGTGATCTCCGCGATGCCCGGCATCGACAGGTAGATCTCAGCGTCCGGGTGCGAAAGTGCTCACCTGCTGGCGGCTACGGCACCGAGTCTCCACCCGGCAAGTCCCATTAGGCTGCGAGTGCGGTCTCGTATTCGGCGGGACTTCCGTAGCCGAGGCTGCTGTGCAGACGGTGCAAGTTGTACCAGCCCTCGATGACTCCGTTGCCCAATTGGGTGAATGCGTCTGATCTCCGCCTTGGTGGGTGGTTGAGGGGTGGAGCCTGAGGTGGGGGGCTTGGGTCGCGAGCCCGCCTCGATCGCGGGACGGAGGAGTTGGGTGTCGATACGGGCGGACTCGGGTCGGGAGGTGCCTGAGGGAACGCAGGTGGTGGCCTGGGCAGCGTTTCCCAAAGGGTGTCTGGCGATGCGGGTGCGGGACGCGCTCGGTCCGCTGTACGACGACGAGGTCTTCAGGTCCGCGTTCGGCGTGCGTGGCCGCCCCGGTGTCGCTCCGGGTCAGCTAGCGCTGGTCAGCGTCCTGCAGTTCGCGGAGAACCTGACCGACCGCCAGGCGGCCCACGCGGTGCGCGCGAGAATCGACTGGAAGTACCTGCTTGGCCTCGATCTGGCAGACCCGGGCTTCGATTTCACCGTGCTGACGGGGTTCCGTGACCGTCTCCTGGCCCACCGTCTGGAGAAGGAGATCCTGGATCTGCTGCTGGAACGGCTCACGGAGCTGGGGCTGGTGACGGGCCGGGGCCGGCAGCGCACCGACTCCACGCACGTGCTTGCCGCAGTGAGGGACCTCAACCGCCTGGAGTTCGTCGGCGAGACGCTGCGGGCCGCGCTGGAGGCGGCCGCCGTCGCCGCACCCCAGTGGCTCGCCGCCTGGATGCCCCCGGCCTGGCAGAAACAGTACGGGGCCCGAATGGACTCCTACCGGCTGCCAAGTGATGAGAGACCAGGCACACGGCGGTCTGATCGCCCACACCAACTCGCTGGCCGGGCTCATGGGCATCCCCCGCCAAGGCCCCTACTCCGCCGCGAAGGCGGCCGCTCGTACTCTCATCGATGCGGCGCGCGTCGAACTGGCACCCAAAGGGATCCGGTTCACCAGTATCCACCCCGGCTTCGTTGCGACCGACCGGGTCAGCGCCGACGGCCTGCCCAAACCCTTCCAGGTCAGCACGGAACGCGCGGCACGCCATGTCATCCATGCGTTCTGCCGGCCTCGGTCTCCTCCGTGGCCCTCCGGGCACCTGGCCTCCCGGTAGAGGAGCTGTCGGCCCGGCCTGGACCGGCGCTAGAGTCGGACCCTACGCATCCGGCGTCTCCGCGCTGGACCGATCATGAGGAACCGAGCATGGCACGACCCTACGACGTCATCGTGATCGGCCTCGGGGGCATGGGCAGTGCCGCCGCATACCACCTCGCCAGGCGAGGCCGAAGAGTCCTGGGGCTCGAACGCTTCGGCCCCGTCCATGCCCTCGGCGCCAGTCACGGCGGCTCACGCATCTACCGGCAGAGCTACGCCGAAGGCGCGGGCTACGTCCCGCTGCTGCTGCGCGCCCGCGAGCTGTGGCGCGAGCTCGCCGCGGACTGCGGCGAAGAGGTATTCACAACCACCGGAGGGTTGGTCCTCGGCCCGCACGACAGTCCGATGGTCGCCGGGAGCGTCCGCAGCGCACTCACCTGGGGACTGGAGCACGAGGTGCTCGACAGCAACGAGATCCGTCGCCGGTTCCCCACCTTCACCCCCACCGCCGACGACGTCGCCTTCTACGAGCGTGAGGCCGGCGTGGCCCGGCCCGAACTGACCGTCACGGCCCACCTCGACCTGGCCGCTCGACACGGCGCCGACCTGCGGTTCGAGGAACCCGTCGACAGCTGGCTGATCGACGGCCCCGGCAATGTCCGGGTCGTCACGGCGAAGGAAACCTACGTGGCGGACCGGCTGGTCATCGCCCCCGGAGCGTGGGCGTCCCGCCTTGTGCAGGACATCCACGTCCCGGTGCGCGTGGAACGCCGCGTCATGTACTGGTTCAGCCCTCAGGGCGGCACCGCACCCTTCGGCCCGGACCGGCACCCGGTCTATGTCTGGGAAGATCGCGACGGGGGCGACGTCTACGGCTTCCCCGCTCTCGACGGCGCAGACGGCGGCGCCAAGGTCGCCTTCCACGCCAAGGGCTCCCCCGCTGACCCCGACCATCTGGACCGGCAGATCCATCCGGACGAGGTCGAGGCGATGCGCGCCTATCTGCGCCCGCGGATCCCCGCCCTGGCCGACGGGCACTTCCTCAAGGGGGCCGCCTGCACGTACACCCTGACCCCTGACGAGGACTTCGTGCTGTCCACCCATCCCCTGCATCCCCAGGTCACCGTCGCCTGCGGCTTCTCGGGGCACGGCTTCAAGTTCGTTCCGGTCATCGGAGAGATCATCGCCGACCTGGCCGTCGAGGGTTCCACTGCTCATCCCATCGCCCCGTTCGACGCCCGGCGCTTTCACCACCGCACGAGCTGAGGGAAGCTGGTGAGTGCGCTGGGCCGTGTCACGACAGGAGATACGCCCGGTCTCGACGCCGACCGGGCCGTGTCGTTCCTCTCCCCGCCAGGCGCCTGAGCGGCGTCGATGACTGTGGTGTGCGCCCCACGCCTCCTCGGCGCGTGGGGCGCGAGGTTGTCCGCGAGGGGCGAGCCGGCCAACGGCCCTGCCCTCGTGGAGGCCCTGGTCAGGGGAGGTCAGTACGACGCCCGTCCGCCGCTGATGTCGTAGACCGCGCCGGTGGAGTAGCTGACGCGGTCCGAGGCGAGGAACGCGACCAGCTCCGCCACTTTTTCCGGGCGGCCGATCCGCCGCATGGGGATGAGGCCGGTGATGTGCTCAAGCACGTCGGGTGCCGTGCTGTCGTTCATGGGGGTGGCGATGACCGCGGGGGTGATGACATTGACCAGGACACCGCTGGTGGCCAGTTCCTTGTCGGCCGACTTGACTCTCAGCGGGTACCGGAGGCTTGTCCGCCGGCGCCCGCCGGACATCACCGGCGGCTCCCAGGCCAACGGAACGCTCGCCGAGATCTGGACTGCAACGGTGGCGCAAACCAGCGATTCACCAGCACCAGCGCGGGCGAGCGGCGGGTATACGGCGGCACCCAGTGCCTGGGCGTCGTCGGCGCCGCCAACGGCACCTCCGTGAACATCTGGGACTGCAACGGCCAGTCCAACCAGCAGTTCCGCCTCAATACCGATGGCACCATCACGGCCGTCCACTCCGGTAAGTGTCTCGACGTCAACGGCGGCGCGACCGCCAACGGCACCAAGGTCCAGATCTGGGACTGCGGCGCCGCGGCCAACCAGAGGTGGACCCGCATCTGACCGATCCTCGCTAACCGACGCCGTCCGGGCCGAGGCCATGGTCGGGCCCGGACGACCCCTCGTGATACTCGAAACGGCGCAAGGGCGCTCATACTTGACCGTACGAGTTACCGGTGATCGCCGACGGCATCCTGCTGCTCGGCTCCCGAAGGCTCCGCCCCCTGACCTACTTCCTCGCCGGATTCGTCATCGCGCCGTCGCCGCTTCCCGTGTTCACGTGCCAACACGGGAAGCGGCGACGGCCGGGTTCTTCAGCACCCAGGCCATGGGTCCGAACAGACACCTCAGGTCGACACACCCGCATGTTCAACACCCTGGTGCGCCGCGTCCGCGCCCGGCGAGAACGCACCGCCGCAGCGGGTTTTCTCTCACACAGCCCCTATGAGCGGGTCCTGGCTGTAGCTGTCCGACCAGGTGCAAGACCTCCTCCGCCGCCTCAGGGCTCCCACCTTCTCCGCCCGCTACAGCAGATCGCGGTATCCCGCCACGGTGGCCGGGAACTCGCCGGTGGCAAGCACGGGCCCCATCACGGCCAGCACCGCAGCCACCCGGACATGCCCGTTCCCCTTCCCGACCGATGGCGCGTCGCGTTCGCATGAGTGCCCGCGTCAGGCTTCCAGCGCTGTCAGCACCACGGACCTGGCCTCCTCCTGGACCTGCCGCAGATGGTCCGGGCCGAGGAAGGACTCCCCGTAGATCTTGTAGACGTCCTCGGTGCCCGAAGGACGGGCCGCGAACCAGGCGTTGGCGGTGGCGACCTTGATGCCGCCGAGGGCGGCGCCGTTGCCGGGTGCCTCCGTGAGCACCGTGGTGACCGGCTCGCCGGCCAGGGTGTCGGCGGTGACCTGGTGCGGGGAGAGCTTGGCGAGCAGCGCCTTCTCCTCGCGGGAGGCCGGGGCGTCGACGCGCGCGTAGGCGGGGGCACCGAAGCGGTCGGTGAGCCGCACGTAGTGCTCCGAGGGCGTCTTGCCGGTGACGGCCGTGATCTCGGAGGCGAGCAGGGCCAGGATGATGCCGTCCTTGTCGGTGGTCCACACCGAGCCGTCGCGGCGCAGGAAGGACGCGCCGGCCGACTCCTCGCCGCCGAAGCCGAGCGTTCCGTCGGACAGTCCGTCAACGAACCACTTGAATCCGACCGGGACTTCGACCAGTGGTCGGCCGACGTCCGCCGCGACCCGGTCGATCATGCTGGACGACACCAGCGTCTTGCCGATCCCGGCACCTGCGGGCCACTGCTCCCGGTGCGAGAACAGGTACGAGATCGCCACCGCCAGATAGTGGTTGGGGTTCATCAGGCCCGCGTCCGGCGTGACGATGCCGTGCCGGTCGGCGTCAGCGTCGTTGCCGGTGGCGATGTCGAACCGGTCGCGCTGCTCGATGAGCGAGGCCATGGCGTACGGCGAGGAGCAGTCCATGCGGATCTTGCCGTCCCAGTCCAGCGTCATGAAACGCCAGGTGGGGTCGGTGAGTGGGTTCACCACCGTCAGGTCGAGCCCGTGCTGTTCGGCGATCCGGCCCCAGTAGGCGACCGAGGCGCCGCCCAGCGGATCGGCGCCGATCCGCACGCCGGCGGCCCGGATCGCCTCCAGGTCCAGCACGTTCGGCAGGTCGGCCACATACGTGCCGAGGAAGTCGTAGCGGCCGATGCCGGGTGCAGCAAGGGCTTGGGTGTAGGGGATGCGCCGTACATCCTTCAGACCGCCGATGATGATCTCGTTGGCGCGGTCCTGGATCCAGGAGGTCGCCTCGGAGCCGGCGGGGCCGCCGTTCGGCGGGTTGTACTTGAAGCCGCCGTCGGCGGGTGGGTTGTGCGAAGGGGTGACCACCACGCCGTCGGCGAGGCCGGAGGTACGGCTGCGGTTGTGGGTGAGGATGGCGTGCGAGACCGCCGGGGTGGGCGTGTAGCCGTCGGCCTGGTCGATGAGGACGGTCACGTCGTTGGCGGCGAACACCTCAAGTGCCGTGATCCGTGCGGGCTCGGACAGGGCGTGGGTGTCGGCGCCGAGGAAGAGGGGGCCGTCGGTGCCCTGGGCGGTGCGGTACTCGCAGATGGCCTGGCTGGTGGCCGCGATATGGTCCTCGTTGAACGCCGCCGCGAGGGACGAGCCACGGTGTCCCGAGGTGCCGAAAGCCACCCGTTGCCCGGGTTCGGCCGGGTCGGGGTGCAGCGCGTAGTACGCCGTGACCAGGCGGGCCACATCGATGAGGTCCTCCGGCCCGGCGACCTGCCCCGCTCGCGCGTTCTGCATTTCCCGCTCCTCCGCAAGGGTCGACCGTTGGGTACGGCCGTCATTCTCCCCTGCCCGGCCCGCCCGGACGCGCACCGGGCGCCATTGTGGCACTCGTCCGGCGGGTGCGACGATGCGGGTCGGCGAGCGAAGGGACACCGACGTGAGGCACGAGGACCAACGGCCGCCCGCCGCAGTGCTGTTCGACGCACTGGGCGCCGACTACGAGAAGGCGTTCGCTCATGCCCCCGCGCACCTGTCCGCGCTGGAGTGGCTGATCGACCGGCTGCCGCCCGCCGCGCGGACGCTGGACGTGGGCAGCGGCACCGGGCGGCCCACCGCGGCCGCACTCATCGCGGCAGGGCATTCGGTGCTGGGCGTCGACGTGTCCCCCGTCATGGTCGAACTCGCCACCCGTCAGGTCCCCGAGGCCGAGTTCCGCCGCGCCGACATCCGGGATCTCCCGCTCGAGGCGGCCTCGTTCGACGGCGTGTGCGTGTTCTTCTCACTGCTGCAGATGACCCGCGCCGAGCAGTCGGCGCTGATGCGGCGCCTGGCCCTGGCCCTGCGGCCCGACGGGCATCTCGTGCTGGCCACCGTGCCCGCGGACGTGGAGGACGCCGAGGTGGCCTTCATGGACCAGCCGGTCCGCGCGACAAGCTTCGCCGAGGAGGACTTCGTCGCCATGGTGCGGGCCGCGGGGCTCACAGTGCTCTCCCGGCGCAGCATCACCTTCGCCCCGGACCACCCCGCCGCCGAGCCCGAGCCCCACCTCTTCCTGCACTGCCGCCACGACGGGGCCGGGCACTGACACTCCGGCCAAAAGTCATGCAACCAGCGGAAACGACATGCGAATGTGTCGGTATGCGGCCACACTCCGGCCACATCTGCGCAGGGGTGTCACAGGGGCTGCACACACCCTTGCGGAAGCCTCGCTACCTTGGCTCGCAATTCGCTCCCTCGTGCGAACGTGAACACAGGAAGACCGCACATGGACTACTGCTCCCCATGCCGTCGGCACCTCAACGGCGCCCTGGCGTGCCCCGGGTGCGGCGCCTACGTCCCGGACAAGGCTCCCCTCGCCCTCGTTACGCCCGCGGCCGCTGAGACGGGCGCGGCAATGTGGCAATCTCCGACCCAGGTGTGGCACGACGAGGGTTCCGGTGCCGAGGAAGTCGGCGAGGCACCGCATGAGCAGTTCGCACCGTTGGGCCGGGCGGCGCGGCGGCGCCAGCGGGAACGCTGGAAGAAGACCCAGCGCAGGGCCCTGGTCGCCACCGCGATCGCCCTGGTCGGCGGCGGCCTGACCATCTCCTCGATGGAACGCCAGTCCACGGACCGCACGCAGGCGGCCTCTGCACCGGACAACAACGCCATGGGCATCGCGGAAGAGCAGGTCACGGAGCCCACCCCGGCCTCGTCGACGCCGTCTGACACGCACCGGGCCAAGGACACGTCGTCCAGCTCGTCCAGTTCGTCCACGACGAACGCGCCGCACGAGCAGTCCGCCACCGCGCCTCAGGCCACCCCGACGGCCCAGGCGGCACAGCAGGACAGCGTCACGACTCCGCTGACCACGGCGATATCCACCGCCGAGTCACAGGCCGTCTCGACGGTGTCCGACGCCACGGACGCGGTTACGGAGACGACGGCTTCCCCGACGCCCGCCGCCACCGACAGCACCCACACCACCCACACATCGAGCACGGACACGTCGTCGACGACTCCCTCGTCGTCGGAGTCCACCTCGTCGTCTTCAGGGCTCTGCCTGCTCGGCCTGGTGTGCATCAGCTGATCCCTCACACCGTGTCGTCCGTAGGCCCCGCTGGAGGTGAGCCGGGCCCGCCTGGGGCGACACCGGTGAACCATCCCGCGCACCGGGAACCGGCTGGGCGCCTTCCGCCCCCTGCACCGGCGCAATGAGTACCTAGTCGGGGCTGTTGAAGTACAACGCCTCCATCTCGTGGTAAGGCAGGCCCACACGGCTGTTGGAGGAACGCTCCCGCGCTCCTCACCGCCCGGTCACCCGGACCGGCTGGAGCGTGGTGAGTGCGGCCAGGAAGGCTGTGGTGGTGTCGGGGCGGCGCCGGGCCCTCGGTCCAGCGCCGGGAGGAGCCATTGACCGCGAGGTAGACGTGGTCGGCGTTCTTCGGGTCGATGGCGAAGCCGCTGAGGTAGCGGTTGGGTACCCTCCGTCGACCGGCAGGGTGATGTCGTGCCAGCCGGTGCCCTCCGCGTTGCCGACGGAGATGCCGCGGGCGGGTACACGGTCTTCCACTCCGAGCCGCTGCGGATGGCGTATCCGCGGGTCTGCACCCACACGTGACGGCCGCCGGCGATCCAGGTCGAGCTGCTTTTTAGGTCGGTCGTGAGCGGGGCGATGAAGCGGGCCTCGCTGGTGGCGTTGTCGGCCGGGGCTACGTTGTACGACGTGGCCTTGCTCGTGTCACTCCGAAGGAATGCGAAACTCGAATTCGGGACGGTCCCACGGCACGGCGGGCGGGTTCGCGAGCGCGGTCCCGGTCCGCACCGCACCGACGCGGTGGTAGAAGTTCTCGGCGGGAAGGTGCGACACGACCTTGACACGTTCGAGCCCGGCGGCACGGGCCTCGGACTGCATGTGCGCGACGAGCCGCCGCCCAATACCACGTCCTTGCGCTTCGTCGGCGACGAACAGCAGGTCGAGCTCCGGTGGAGCGAGGACGAGCGAGTAGAACCCGATGACCCGGCCTCCATGCTCGTCGGCGTCGACGGCCACAAAGGCCTGGTGGGCCTCGATGTAATCAGGGCCGACCTGGTAGCCCGCGACTGCGGCTGCGTATTTACCCTCGTAGGCGCTTGAGCCACGCACGAGCCGCGTGAGCCGTTTGGCATCCCGCGCGACGGCCCTCCGTATCGTGATCGGCTGGCTGATCGGGGAAGTGCGTGAACTCATCGGGAGAGTATTTCGCACCGGGGAATGCCTTCCTGCGGCGGGTCGGCTGCTCGCTCAGGCGCTCCTGCACCACTCCCGGGTAATGGCGAGGGTCTCGGCTCCCGGGTAAAGGCTAGGGTCTCGGCCTCGGCAGGCCAGGTGACCGGCGTCCGCGTAGGTCGACAGGTCACCGGCGGCCACGACGTTCGAACTCCGCAAAAGCCCCGTCGGGTGGAATTCGCCGGTCGGCCCAGCACCTTCGCCACGTCATCGGTGACCGAGGCCAGAGCGCCGGTCCGGATCTGGGCGTACAGGTCGACAGTCAGCTGGACGCATTCCTCGGGCACGCCGTGCGCGCGTTGCTCGGCGGCGTACTCCTCGGGGGACAGTGGGGTGTACCGCAGGTTGTGGCCGGTGGCCCGGGCGATCTGTGTGACGGCGTCGGCGAACGACATCGCCTGCGGACCGCTCAGCTCGTACGTCTGTCCGGCGTGCCCAGTCTCGGGCAGGGTGGTGACGGCGACGGCGGCGATGTCCTCGCGTCGACGAACGCCTCCGCGCCCTCCCTGGCCGGCAGTCGCACGTCACCGGACTAGCCGGCGTCGCGCAGGAAGTCCTCGCTGAAGTTTTGGAAGAACCACCGCGCCGGAGCACGGTGGCCTCCGGACCCGCCTCGCCCAGCGAACGCTCGGCTGCGACGGCATGCTCCAGCCCTGTGGTGCCGGTGCCGGTGCCGGGGAAAGAGACCAGGACCGCCCGCCCGGCGCACCCCGACCGCGGCGGCCTGCCGGACGAAGGCGGCGATGTCGTCGGCTGCCTTTGCGCTGCCGAGCTCGGGGGTGACCAAGTACATCCCGTTCACACCGCGCGGTGCCGGCTCCCAGGTGGTGCGGTCTGCCCGGTCGAAGCGCACGTTGCGAACGGGACGCCGCCCGCACCGAAACCCCCCGGACCGTCAGCTGCTGCACCACGCGGCGGCCGGTCTTTCCGGCGGCGCCGGTCACCAGAATCGTCTCGTTGCTCATGCCCTCCAGCCAACCAGTCGAGCACGCGGCCGGGCCATTCCAGGATCCGCAACTCTGTTAGCAATGAAGACAGTTCGTTAGCAGTGGATTAGCAAATCCGCAGCTTCGTCAGCAATGACTACGAGCAGTAGCGGTCGGTTGTATGGCACTTCCGTCAGCTTGCGGGTCGCCGGGTTCGACACGATGGTTCGGCGGTGGCGGCGAGCAGGGCGGTGTCGTCGTCGACCCGGTCGGGGGTGTTCAGCAGCTCCAGGGCCCGTTCGGTGATCTGCTGGGGGTCGGTGCGGGCGGCGGCGGGCAGCGCCCCGCAGGTCTGGCACAGGGCCGCCAGGCGGTCGTCCAGGGACAGTGCCCGGTTTTCCACCAGGCCGTCGGTGTACAGCAGCAGGCTGGTGCCGGGCGGGAACGCCACCTCGCGGTCGACCGGGGTGCTGCCCAGTCCCAGCGGCAGCGCTGGGGGCAGCTCCAGGTAGGCGGTGTCGGCGGCTACCAGCAGGGGCGGCAGGTGCCCGCTGGCGGCGTAGCGCAGGCGGTGGCGGTGTGGGCTGTAGACCGCGTACAGACAGGTGGCGAAGCGTTCGGTGGCGAGCGACTGCAGGTATGCGTCCAGCCTGGCCAGCACCTGGGCCGGGCCGGCGCCCTCCATCGCGAGGCTGTGCAGGGCGGAGCGGAGTTGGCCCATCACGGTGGCGGCTTCCACGTCGTGGCCCATGACGTCGCCGATGGCCAGCCCCACGGCACCGTCGGGCAGTGCGAGCACGTCGTACCAGTCGCCGCCGACCTCGGCGCCGCGGTTGCTGGCCCGGTAGTGGGTGGCCAGGCGCACCCCGGGCACCTCGGGTAGGCGGTGGGGCAGCAGGGCGCGCTGCAGGGTCAGGGCGAGGCGGCGCTCGTTGTGGTACCGGGTGGCGTTGTCGTAGGCCATGGCCAGGCGGTGGGCGAGGTTCTCCAGATACTTGTGTTCGACCGCTGAGTAGTCGGTGTGCCGGACCAGTACCAAGGCCCCCAGTGTCTGGTCGTGGGCGTGCAGCGGCAGGGCCAGCACGGCGGCGGGCGCCGGGCGCGGGCCGGCCGGGGCTGGGGCGACGCCGTTGATCGCGTGGATGGCGGCGGTGGCCAGGGCGTCGCGGGCAAGAAGGGGATTGCCGGCGATGTATGCCGGGGGCGACTGCGCCGGGGCGGGTGCCGCCACGGTGAGATGGATGCTGATCTGGTCGGCGAAGTCGGGCAGCAGGATCTGGCCGGCAGTCTGCAGAATCTGGTCCGGGTCGAGGGTGGCGGACAGCCGCAGGCCCGCGTCGGCCAGGGAGGCCAGCACGGCCAGTTGGTTGCGGGTCTCGGTCAGGACCTGTTCGCGCAGCCTGGACAGTTCCAACCCGGTGCGGACGCGCGCCAGCAGTTGGCGCGCGGAGAAGGGTTTGGCCAGGTAGTCGTCGGCGCCGGCGCGCCGACCCTGCACGGATTCCTCCTCGCCGGCGCGGGCGGTGAGCAAGACGATGGGCAGGCGGGCGGTGCGCGGGTCGGCGCGCAGCGCCCGAACCAGCTCGAAGCCGTCCATGCGGGGCATCATCACGTCGCTGAGCACCATCTCCACCGGCTGCGCCAGGGCCATCTCCAGGGCGGCCAGGCCGTCGGCGGCGAGCAGCACGTCGTAGTCGGGCTGCAGGAGCTGGGTGAGGTAGGCGCGCATGTCGGCGTTGTCGTCGACGACCAGCAGGCGGGCCCGTTGGGGGCTGTCGGTTTCTTGCGGGCCGGGGCGGTCGGTTTCGTGCGGGCCGGGGCCGTGGGGGGCATCGTGGGTCCCAGGGTCGTGCGGGGTGCGTGCCACGGGGGTGGCCGCAGCGGGGACGAGGTCGGCCGCCAGCCAGCCCAGCGCCTCGTCCACATAGGCTGCGGCGCGGCCTGGCCGGCCGTCTCCGCCTTCCCTGGGGGTTTCCCCGGGGGATTCGGCGCCGGCCGCGGGCGGGTCCGGGCGGGGCCGGTGGGCGGCGGCGAAGGGGAGGTCCACAGTGACGGTGGTGCCCTGGCCGAGTCGGCTGTCCACGCCGACAGTGCCGCTGTGCGCTTCCACCAGGTCCTTGACCAGCACCAGGCCGAGGCCGCTGCCCTCGTGGGAGCGGGAGCGGGCGCCGCGGACCCGGTAGAAGCGTTCGAACAGGCGCGGCAGCTCGTCCGCGGGGATGCCGGTGCCGGTGTCGGTCACGATCAGCCGGGCCCGGCCGCCGGCCGCGGCCACCTGCACCCGGGCGCCGCCGGTGAAGGTGAACTTCAGGGCGTTGCTGAGCAGGTTGAGGATGATCTTCTCCCACATCTCCCGGTCCAGGGATACTGGCCGGGGCAGCGGCGGGCAGTCCACCCCCAGCGTCAGCCCGGCCGCCTCGAAGGCGGAGCGGAACACCCCGGCCAGCTCGGCAGTGGCACCGGCGAGGTCGACCGGCTCGAGGGCCGGATGTATCTGCCCGGCATCGGCCCTGGCGACCTCCAGGAGGGTGTTGACCTGCTTCAGCAGGCGCAGGGCGCCGCGCTCGGCCAGCTCCAGCCGCTCGCGGCGCTCGGGCCGGTCCTCGTCGGCCAAAACCTGCTGGAGCGGACCCAGGAGCAGGGTGAGCGGGGTGCGCAGTTCATGGCTGACGTTGGCGAAGAAGGTGGTCTTGGCCCGGTCCAGCTCGGCCAGTGCCTCCGCCCGCCGGCGCTGTTCGTCGTGGGCGAGTGCCGCCGTGAGCGCCCCGGCCACTGCGGCGGCGAGCACCTCCAGAAAGTCCCGGTAGGCCCCGGCCGGCGGGAAGCAGGGGTTGATGCCCACGACCAGGACACCTCCCACCTGCCCCGCACAGTCCAGCGGCAGAGCCAACGCCTCCTCGACTGGGAGTCGGGAGGCCGCGGCGTGCTGCCCGGCCGTGTTGCCGCCGGTGAGCGCGGCGGCCGGCAGCGTGGCAGGGGCACCGTCGGCGACCACCTGCGCCAGCCGGGCCGCGACCTCCGACCCGTTGGCCACACTCGGCAAGACGGCCTCGGGCGCCGGCCGCAGTCCGACGGAGGCCGCCGGCCGCAGCATCCCCGACTCGGAGGCCAGGTACAGGTCGAGGAACGGGATCTCTTCGGGATAGGAGCCCAGCACCTCCGCGACGACGCGGGCGACCTCGCCCGGGGTGGGCAGCCCGGTGGTGCGGGCGCCGGTCTCGCTCAGCAGGCGCAGCCGGCGCTCGCCCAGTACCCGGCCGGTGGTCTCGGTGATGATCTGCAGCACGCCGCCGGCGGTGCCGTCGTCCAGCAGCACGGGCTGGAAGGAGGAGTCGAAGTAGCACTGTTCCGGAAAGCCGTGGCGCTCCATGATGAGGGGCTCATCGGGGATCAGCAGTGATTTGCGGGTGTCGGTCACATAGTGGAAGTGGGAGCTCACGGGGTGGGCCCAGACTTCAGGGAACACATCCTTGTAGGGCTTGCCGAGCGCCCAGGGGTGTTTGGCGCCGACGATGGGTGAGGAGCCCAGGTTGTACAGCGTGGCGAATTCGGCGCCCCAGTACAGAGCCATCCCATGCTCAGAGCTGAGCATGAGGCGCAGGGTGTCCACCAGGGGCCCCGGCCAGAACTCGGGGGGCCCGAGCGGCGTCGCCGCCCACTCGATCCCGGCCAGAAGCTCGCCGAACGCACCTGCCTCGGCGAACATCCGGGCCGCCGCGGTGCACGGGTCATCGGGCCGGGTCATAGAGAAATCTTCCTCCTGGCGCCTATGGGCTCCGCCCGCGCCCTCCCAAGGCTGCCGGCGGCCACTCGCTGCGGGCCTTCGGGCAGAACGGACGCCGGATCCGACACTTCTGACTACACTCCTGCCAGAATTGCAAGGTTAAATCAGTCTAAACTGCGATTTGCTCAGAAGCGCAAGCTTCCGAGCGTCTGCCGACGGCGGTGATCATCGACTTGCAGTTCCTGTCGGCGGCCGACGGTGCCGGTGTCGACGGGGTCGGCCGGGACGAGGGGAAGAAGGTGGCGGGCCGCAAAGGGCAGGTGGTGGCCTGCCTGGGATTGCTGCTGGTGGTGCTGTTCACCGCCGCGAGCGTCCAGGACGGCTGCCTTGAGACCAGGACGACTGGTCCGGCTGTACGTTTCCGGTCGTACCTCAAGCAGACCGGGCAGAGCGTTGTGCCGTTCTTGTTTGCGGAGGACGCTGGGTATCCGCCCCAACTCAGCGCGAAAGGCACGTTCGTTGAGCAGGTGACAGGAGGGAGAGAGACAGTACGACTTGGCTCCGACGAGCGTTCAGTACGCAGATCGGAGACGTACCGTGAACAAGAAGTCCCACTCTCCCCAGGCCCCCGACCAGCAGATTGCCACCGCCCCCATCGATGTGGACACCAAGGAGTTCGCCACTTGGTCGGGACAGGTGGGTGCCCCGCCGCCCAATGAACTGATGCCGGCGGCTATTGCCCAGCTCACCGTCCTGCACGCCTATCAGAACAGCCGGTCCCAGGACTGGAACACCTGTGGCCAGGCGGCCATGGCCACCATGCTCGACTTCCAAGGTCGTGATCCGTTCAGCCTGTCCCGGCCGAAACTCGGCGTCGACGGCAAGCAGCACTGGGACGACGGCGAGATCATCGACGCGCTCATCAGTGCCGGCTACGGCCCCGACGTCGTCTTCGGACTCGGCTCCACCGGCGGCCGCGTCCGGGACGCGGTGCAGAACTACGGCCTCATGGCCGAGGTCGGCTGGTCCGGTGCGTTCAGCGGCGGCTGGCAGGACCAGTGGCGCACGCTCAGGGCCTACGTCGAACTGGGCCGGCCCGTCCCCGTCTGCGTCGACCTCGGAGCCCTGGGCGGGGCGTGGTACACGGCCCACTGGGCGATCGCCTACCGCATCGAAAACGGCACCGTCCACCTGGGCAACTGCCCGATGTCCCAGGTTCCCGAAGGGCAGTTCCTGCACGCCTGGAATTGCTGGTTCCTGCCAATCGGGTTCAACCACTGCGGCGTCTACGTGTCGTAGCCACCCCGGTTCAACGCCGTTCCCATCGGCTGCAGCCCCGCTGCGCCGCGGTTGGCGGGAACTTGGGACAGGGAGTCCGAGATGGTGACACCACAGGCGTACGAGGAACTGTACTGGCGCGTCCGATCGCGGGTTCTCGCCCGGCACTTCGCGGTTGGCAACCGCAGCCGCGCCAACCTGGTGACTAGCCACAACCAGCTGAATCCGGACGTTCCCGCCGAGGTACCGGACAGTGTCCGCGAACTGGTGAAGCGGTGGCACCTCACGGACTTCGGCGGGGAGAATCCGCTGCTCTGGTCGAGCCGTCTGCTGAGCTTCGTCGCCGTGGAGCACCAGCTCGGACACCCGCAGGCGGAGCGGATCGCAACCGCGGCGCTCGACACCTTCGACACGCTCTACAAATTCCAGCAAGGCGGCCCGTTCGCCGGCTACATCCTGCGCTGGGACCCGGCCATCTCCGCCCTGTGGACCCACGACGGCCAATACTGTCAAGGCTTCCTGATCGACCCGGAGCGGCAGGAGTATCTGCACTGCACCCCGCACCGCGACCCCCGGCATGTCCCGACCCGATCCCCCGAGACGCTGGCGCGGCTCATGTCCGCGGAGCAGCGCGCGGAGTACGCCCTGCTGTGGGACGACTACTTCTCGCGGTACCGGGTCTGGGAACCGTCCATGGACGAGATCGTCGGTCTCGTCACCGCGTACAGCCTCCTGTTCGAGCTGGTCCCGACCGACGCCGTGCGCTCGCGGATCGTCGCGCAGGTGACGAGGCTGGCCGACTATCTGGCCGCGCACGCCTACCTGCTCGTGCGGCCTGAGGGCGGGCTCACCTGTCGTGGCGCGACCGGCGTGCTGCCCGCCTTCGAGTACTCCTTCAACCAGGTGTTCCGGCGAATCACCGGCAGCGACCACCCCGCCCGGACCGACTTCATCGGAGCGATGCAACAGGCGGGCTACTGGCGGCTGTTGCAGGCACCCGTGGAGCGGATTGCCACCGCCATCGGCATCGGCAACGCGCTGCTCTCGCCGCTGCTCACGCCGTGGCTGACCAGTGGAGAGTTCGTCGGTCAGCTGCTCTATCACGCCACCCAGGGCCTGTTGGGCGCAGCACCGCCGGCGGTTCGGACGGCCATGCCGCTCCTTCAGTCCGCGCTGCCCCGGTCCATCGGGCTCTACCAGCATCGGGACATCTTCGACATCTACACCCCCTGGGAGCCCGCCCTCGCGAACACCCTGCTGGCCCTGCCCCCCGATCTCCGCTACCGGACGTTCGCCCAGGTGATGGACCTGGTGCCGCAGCAGGGGCTGCGGATCGTCCGCAGTTTCATCCCGCATCTGGCGCTCAGCGCGCTCGACGACGGGGACTCGCTGGTACGCGAGGAGTATCTGCGCACCATGGCCCTGCACCGGCAGGGGCCACTCGTTCCGGACACGACAGATGTGCTCGACAGCTGCTTCGCCTCGGCCATCGCGCTGCTGCACGGCATGGGTCCGGAGGAGGAGCCGCGGCTGATGGAGCTCCTCAACGCCCACCACCTCAAGCTCACTTCCCAGGCCCCCGAGCTACTGACGGTCCATTGCGGCGTCGAACTGATCGACCCCGGCCTCGACTATCTGGCCGGGCTGAGCCTTGCCTGGCTGTACGCCAAACGGCGGGCCGAAGCGGGCAGTCCGGTCACGACACCGGGCTTCCCCGTGCCCCCGGGCCCCGCCACCAACTGGCCTGGAGTGCCGCTGCCCGGCGCCGTCACCACCCATCTGCCGCAGCTTGCCCGGCGAGTGGGCGCAACCCCGGGGAGAGACGTGGACCTGTTCGACGGACCCGTCACCCTGGACAAACCCCGGTCCGCACCGTTGGACCTTCCCTCGGTCTCCGGTCATGTCCTCGTCGGCCGACACCGTTCCTATGTGAAGGACACCGCCGGTGACGTCCGCACGGGTGTGGTCCTCGAACCCGGGGACGAGTTCGAGATCACCGCGACCGGCACGATCCTCGCCCCTGAGCTCTTCGCCCAGCCGAGCGATGCCAACGGCTGGTATGCCGTGGACGACGCCACTTTCCCCCTGCACAGCGGCCAGGATCCGATGTCCGCCCGGAAGTACGCGCTCCTCGGCCGCCTGGGCGGCTACTTCTTCGTCGGCACCCACAGTCCCCGCCGACGCTTCCTCTACCACCGCTCCCTCCCGCTCCACCTGCGTGTCAATATCGACAACCAGCAGTCGGCCAAGGGCGAAGGCGGGTTCTACGTACAGATCGAGGTATGGGGAGCGCCGCGCTACCGAGGGTCAGCCGGCTTCGAGGCGCCCGAGCCCATAGGCGCGGGCGCCACCCGGCAGATCACCGTCTTCCTCGCCAACGCGGGCAGCGAGTGGAACCCGGCGGACGGCTACTGGCTCGCCCCGGCCCTCGGCACGGGGCAGACCTGGTCGGCCGCCCCTATTCCGTTGACCGGCCGGGTCGCACCCAGCGGCACGACAACCGTCCAGGTCACCGTCACCGCGCCTGCCGCGCTTGGCAGTTACCCCATGGGCTGGCGGCTGACCGGCGGACCCTCCGGAGGGCTCGACGTCTCGACGCCGCTCCACACGGTGCAAGTGGTGACCAACCGGTGTGCCGAGCTCTTCGACCTCATCGCGAGCCTGAAGCAGGAACTGGAGCAACCGGACAAGGAGTTGGAGAACGCCAGCGGTGAGGACCGAAAGTCGCTGGAGCGCGAAGTGAAGAAGGCCGAAAACAAACTCGACAAAGCCACCAAGGAATCCGAGAGCCTGAACTGTCCCCAGTAGCAACGTCCGACCCTGCAGCAGCAGATCAGCAGCGGAAGGGATCCGGGGCCCCGGCATGGCGGGACAAGAGGTCGAGAATAAGTCCTGGGCGTCCTCATGCGCGAATCTTTATCGATCGCCGGAGCGACTGAGCCCCCTCCTGGCCCTACGCGGGGAGCAGGTCCTAGGGGACAGAGGTAGTGGTCCAGGCGTGGGAGCATCCCTGCGCGCGGGGATGGCCCCAGGGCCGACTTTGCTCCGGCCGAAGCTCTCCTGCTCCGCGCATGCCTGCCTGTGGGGGCTTCGAGCTGATGTTCAGTGACCTGCACATGGGCATGGCCAATAGGTCAGCTTGTCAGGACGGGCGGTACGCACTCACCAGCAGCGTGTCGGCGGTGCGTGCGCCTTCGGCCGTGGCGGGGAGAACGGTGATGGTGATCTCGGTGAATCCGGCTTCGTCGAGCAGCTTGGTCCACACGTGCTCCTGCAGCACCCAGCGGCGCATGGTGGCTTCCTCGCCATCCGGTGTCTTGGCTGACACATCGGCCGCGACCACATCCGGCTGGGCAGGCGTCCCGCTCAGGTAGTGGGCGAGCGTGGCGAACACCAGCCGCCCGCCCGGCCGCAACGCGGCGGCTGTCGCTGGCAGCAGCTCGCGCGGGTCGGTGAAGTCGATGGCGCCGAAGACGCTGTACAGCACGTCGTACGTGCCGCGCATCGCGTGCAGATGTGGTACCACGTCGGAGTGCACGATGCGTAGGCGCGGCGCGAGATACCCGTACAGGTCGGTCGCCATGGCGTGCTGGGCGGGCGAGGCGTCGACCGCGGTGACCCGGGCCGGCTGGTGCTGAAGCGCCAGGTGCGCGGCGTGCCGGGCAGCCCCGGCACCGAGGTCGCCCACGCAGCGCCCGGCCAGGTTGCCCAAGACCTCCGCGCCGGGCCCGGCGTCTTGCCCCCAGGCCCAGTAGAAGCCGTCCGGAACACCGCGGTCACTGGCGGCGCGGGCGCGGCCATAGTGGTGCCAGAGGTCTGCGGTGCTGGTGGTCACCCGCCCCATCCTGGCGACCGTGGCCCGGCGGCGGGCGGCTTCGACGAAATGTCACCCGAAGGCATGCCGAGGGGCCCGGCCTTCTCGCCAGAGCCCCCAAGTGCCCGTGCTACGGCACGGTCAGTGCGAGTCGTTGCCCGGGTGGCACGGCCCGCACTCGGCGGCGTCCGCCCACAGCGACAGGTCAACCTCCCAGCCGTCGGCGGCGACGATGTGCGCCGTCTTCATCACGGACCCGTCGTTCTTCATGTCGATCTTGGGCACGTGGTGCAGGAACACCCCGTCGTTGAACCGCTCGCACAGCTCGGCGTACGCCACGGTGTCCAGGATGACCGTGTGAACGCCGATGTCGACGAGCTTGCTCGGGGCGAGTCCCAGCGACTGGCCCTGGTGCTTCATCGCGGTCAGCAAGTACGCGTACCCCTGGTCCAGGACCCGGGCCGCCATGACCGAGTCGTACGGGTAGTCCCGCACCAGGAGTCCGACCTGCTTGTCCCACAGACCGGCCGGCACGACCTCCCGCGCGGCGCGGACCGGTCCGGTTGTCGGGTCGGCGGCCGGGCGGGATGCAGCAGCAGTGGTTCCCATGGAATGCCTCCGATGGACGCGCCCCGCGGATCGGGGCGATGCAGCTCAGCACACCGCGCCCAACGACCAAACGGTTACCAACTCTCCTGTCGTGCAAGGCGTTTGCACATCGTGCAAACAGCCTCGACGCGCCCGGCCGGCCCCCGTACCGTGAAGAACCTCCCGTCTGTGCGGCGTGGGGGTGCCTCTATGTCTTTCGTCAAGCGAGGCGTGGGGTTCTGGGTTCGTAGAAGGTGCCGTCGCGGAGCATCGCGAACAGCACGCTGACGCGGTGGCGGGCGAGGCGGAGGAGAGCCTGTGTGTGGGTCTTTCCGCGGGCTCTGCACTTGTCGTAGTAGGTGCGGGAGGCGGGGTCGTGCAGGGCGGCGAACGCGGACAGGAACATCGCGCGTTT
>NZ_JBEXDZ010000087.1:0-37088 GCF_040606085.1 Streptomyces sp. NPDC005485
CCCCGACCGGGACCGGCGGCGACGCGGGCACCGGCGGCCGGCCCGGCGGCATGGGCGGTGGTGGCGGCGGTATGGGCGGCGGCGCGAGCACCGAGCTGATCGCGTACCTGAAGAAGCACCGGGACGGCGCCAAGTGGCTGCTCGCGGTGTCCAATTCGCAGTCCGCCGCGCAGCTCGTCCTGGCGAGCAAGGAGCCCGTCATCTCCATGTGGGGCTTCACCGGCTCCGACAAGGCGATGACCGTCGCCAAGCTCAAGGAGCTGGTGAAGAAGGGCGAACTCCACTACATCCAGGTCGGCGGCTCGGGCATGGGCGGCGGCGGCATGGGCGGCGGCAACAGCGTCAGCTCGGCGGTCACGGCCTGGGTCCAGAAGCACGGCACGGTGGTGAAGGAGAGCGCGTACAGCGGCAGTACGGCATCGAACTCGTCGTCCGCGTCCTCCGATTCGGCCTCGCAGAGCAGCCGGTCGACGATCTACCGCTTGGACGCGTCGGACGCCGGCTGACACAGCCGCCGCCGAACGGCCCCTGACCGACCGGTCAGGGGCCGTTCCGGCAGGTCAACTCGCGTAGACAAGGGGCAAATTGTCGGACCAGGTCACCTGATCGACATGTTGAGTTTATTTACAGGGGCTCATGTCCATGTCACGCTCCCGATTGCCCGCTCCATTCAACACGCGTAGATCGGACACCCCCACATGCCCGTGAGATCCATACGCCGCTGGAAGTCGGTCGCGCTGACCGTCTCGGCCGTGCTGGTCGGCCTCACCGCTCCGGCACTGACCGCATCCCCCGCTGCGGCCACGACGACCTCGTACGACTCGACGTACTACAAGAACGCGGTCGGCAAGACCGGCACGAGCCTCAAGTCCTCGCTGCACACGATCATCAGCAGCCAGACGAAGATCTCGTACTCCGCCGTCTGGAACGCGCTCAAGGTCACCGACCAGGACCCGAACAACAGCAGCAACGTGATCCTGCTGTACAGCGGTGTCTCGCGCAGCAAGTCCCTCAACGGCGGCGACGTCGGCGACTGGAACCGCGAGCACGTGTGGGCCAAGTCCCACGGCGACTTCGGCGAGGTGACCGGTCCCGGCACCGACCTGCACCACCTGCGCCCCGCGGACGTCACGGTCAACAGCATCCGCGGCAACCTGGACTTCGACAACGGCGGCAGCGCGGTCTCGGGCGGCGGCGGCAGCCTCAAGGACTCCGACTCCTTCGAGCCGCGCGACGCCGACAAGGGCGACGTGGCCCGCATGATCCTCTACATGGCGGTCCGCTACGACGGCGGCGACGGCTTCGCCGACCTGGAGCCCAACGAGCAGGTCAACAACGGCAGCAACCCGTACATCGGGAAGCTCTCCGTCCTCAAGGAGTGGAACGACGAGGACCCGCCGAGCGCCTTCGAGGAGAACCGCAACCAGGTCATCTACGACACCTACCAGCACAACCGCAACCCGTTCATCGACCACCCGGAGTGGGTCGACGCGATCTGGTAGGCCGAGCAGCGCATACGACTGAACTCCCCGTCACGTACGGGGAGTTCAGTTGTTTTAGGTGCTCAGCCCAGATGCGTCGGCGCGAACATCCGCAGCAGCGCCGGAAGGACGACCACCGAGGGCCCCGGTGCCGCCAGCGCCTTCGCCAGGTCCGCCTCCAGGGCCGAAGGCGTCGTCCGCACCCCCGGCACCCCGAAGGACTCCGCGAGGGCCACGTAGTCCGGGCGGGCGAGTTCCGTGGCGGTGGCCTCGCCGAAGGTGTCGGTCATGTACTCGCGCAGGATGCCGTAGCCGCCGTCGTCGACGATCAGCCAGGTGACGTTCAGGTCGTACTGTCGGGCCGTCGCCAGCTCGGCGATCGAGTACAGGGCGCCGCCGTCGCCGGAGACCGCGAGGACGGGCCGGGTCGGGTCGGCCGCCGCCGCGCCGAGCGCCGCAGGGAAGCCGTAGCCGAGGCCGCCCGCGCCCTGGGCGGAGTGCATGCGGTTGGGGCCCTTGGCGTCGAAGGCCGACCACGCCCAGTACGCCAGGATCGTCATGTCCCAGAAGGACGGGGAGTCGGACGGCAGCGCCCGGCGGACCGACGCCAACACGTCCTGTTCCAGGGTGAGTTCCTGGGCCGCGATGCGTGCCCTGACCAGCGACAGCACGGTGCGGACGCGGTCCGCGGCCGTGTCGTCCGCGCGGGCGTCCACCGTCTCCAGCAGGGCCTGGAGTGCGAGCCGCGCGTCGGCGTGGATGCCCAGGGCCGGGTGGTTGGACTCCAGTTTGCCGAGGTCCGCCTCGATCTGGATGACGCGGCCGCGGGGCTTGAACGTGTGGTAGTTGGAGGAGAGTTCGCCGAGGCCGGAGCCGATGACGAGCAGGACGTCCGCGTCCTCCAGGAAGTCCGTCGTGTGGCGGTCCTCCAGCCAGGACTGCAGGGAGAGGGGGTGCTCCCAGGGGAAGGCGCCCTTGCCGCCGGGGGTCGTGACGACGGGGGCGTTCAGCCGTTCGGCGAGCCGGCGGAGCTTGCCGGACGCGTCGGCACGTACCACTCCGCCGCCCGCGATGATCGCCGGGCGGGCGGCCTTGGAGAGCAGGCCGGCGGCCACCGCGGTCAGTTCGGGGCGCGGGGGCAGCTCCTCGGGGAAGGCGTCGCCGCCCGTCACCACGGGGATCGACGTCTCGGCGAGCAGCACGTCCTGCGGGATCTCCACCCACACCGGTCCGTGCGGTGCCGAGAGCGCCGACTTCCAGGCCGCCTCGATCGCCGAGGGGATCTGGGACTGGGCGCGGACGGTGTGGACCGACTTGACCACTCCCCTGAACGAGGCTGCCTGGTCGGGGAGTTCGTGCAGATAGCCGTGGCGCCCGCCGCCCAGACCGGCCGTCGGGACCTGGCTGCTGATCGGCAGCACCGGCGCCGAGGCGGCCGCCGCCTCCTGGAGGGCTGCCAGCGAGGTCAGTGCCCCCGGCCCCGTCGACAGCAGCAACGGGGCCGCCTCGCCGGTGATCCTGCCGTACGCGTCCGCCGCGAACCCCGCGTTGTTCTCGACGCGCAGGCCGACGTACCTCAGGTCCGAGCGGCGCAGCGCGTCGAACATGCCCAGCGCGTGCTGGCCGGGCAGGCCGAAGACGGTCGTCGCGCCGAGCCCGGCCAGGGTCTCCACGACCAGGTCTCCGCCGTTGCGGCCGGGGGGAGGGTTCAGCGCGGCCTCCGTCTGGGCGGCGGTCGGACGGAGCACCAGGTCGTGGTCGTGGGTCACTTCGCGCGCGCCTCAGCAATCTGACGGGACATGATCGTGGTCAGTTCGTACGCCGTGTGGGATGCCGCCACCGCCGTGATCTCCGCGTGATCGTACGCGGGGGCCACCTCGACGACGTCCGCCGAGACCAGGTTGCAGGACGCCAGCCCGCGCAGGATCTCCAGGAGTTCGCGGGAGGTCATGCCGCCGGCCTCGGGCGTACCCGTGCCGGGAGCGTGCGCCGGGTCGAGGCAGTCGATGTCGATGGAGATGTACAGCGGGCGGTCGCCGATGCGCTGGCGGAGCTGGTCGGCGACCTCGTCGGCGCCGCGGCGGTAGATGTCCGCCGAGGTGACGATGCCGAAGCCCATCTTCTCGTCGTCGGTGAGGTCCTGCTTGCCGTACAGCGGGCCGCGCGTGCCGACGTGCGAGAGGGCCGAGGTGTCGAGGATGCCCTCCTCGACGGCGCGGCGGAACGGCGTGCCGTGCGTGTACTCGGCGCCGAAGTACGTGTCCCAGGTGTCGAGGTGGGCGTCGAAGTGGAGCAGCGCGACCGGGCCGTGCTTCTTCGCGACCGAGCGCAGCAGCGGCAGCGCGATGGTGTGGTCGCCGCCGAGGGTCATCAACCGGGCGCCGGTGGCGAGCAGTTCGTCGGCGGCGGCCTCGACGGTCTCGACGGCCTCGTTGATGTTGAACGGGTTCGCCGCGATGTCACCCGCGTCGGCGACCTGGGCGAGCGCGAAGGGCGAGGCGTCCTGCGCCGGGTTGTACGGGCGCAGGAGCCGCGAGGCCTCCCGGATGGCGTTGCCGCCGAAGCGGGCCCCCGGCCGGTACGAGACGCCGGAGTCGAACGGAACGCCCACGACCGCGACATCGGCGGTGCCGACCTCGTCGAGGCGGGGCAGCCGGGCGAAGGTCGCGGGGCCGGCGTACCGCGGGATGCGGGACGAGTCGACGGGTCCGCGGGGCGTCTCGTTGCTGGTCATGGGGTGCTGCCTTCTTTCCTACGCCTCATCGCGTATGCACATCTATGCACTGCTTTGCACTTCTATAAAGCTGTATGGAGTTGTACGGAGTCATATGGGGTGACTGGGTACGACTCTACTGGTGAGCCGGGACCGGTTCGGACACAGGTTCGCAGGCGCCCCGGCCCGCGAGGCGCTCGCGCCAGGCCGCGAGGAGCGCCGGGTCCGTGGCCGGTGTGGCCAGGGAGACGGCGACGTACACCGCGAGCGAGGCCGCCAGCCCGTAGTACACGGGCTCGTTCGCGAGGATGCCGTAGCCCGCCATCAGACCGATGACGGCGAGACCGCCGACCACGACGGCGGCGAGCGCGCCCTGCGCGGTGCCGCGCTTCCACAGCAGGCCGCCGAGGATGGGGACGAGGAGTCCACCGACGAGCAGGTTGTACGCGACGGTGAGCGCCTCGACCACGTTGTTGAGGGCGATCGCCGTACCGATCACCGCGATGCCCATGACCAGGATGAAGGCACGGTTGCCGCGCACCTCGTCGTGGTCGTCGCCGCCGCCGCTGTCGCGGGACACGGCTCCCCGCAGCCGCGACCAGATGTCGTTGTTGGCGACGGTGGCACAGGCGATGAGCGCGCCGGAGGACGTCGACATCACGGCCGCGAGGGCGGCTGCGAGCACCAACCCCCTTACGCCGACCGGCAGTTCGTCCTTGACGATGGTCGCGAAGGCGGCATCGGCGCTGGGCAGCTTCGGGTAGAGGACCTTGGCCGCCGTGCCGATGACGGCGCCGGCGAGGGCGTACACGAGGCAGTAGGTGCCCGCGACCGTGCCGCCCCACCTGGCCGTGGTGTCGCTGCGCGCGGTGAACACGCGCTGCCAGATGTCCTGCCCGATGAGCATGCCGAACGTGTAGATCAGCACATAGGTGAAGATCGTCTCGCCGCCGATGCCCAGCGGGTCGAAGTACGTGGTGGGCAGCTTGGCCTTCATCTCGCCGAAGCCGCCCGCCTTGACGACGGCGATGGGCAGCAGCAGGAGCAGCACCCCGATCGTCTTCACCACGAACTGCACCATGTCCGTCAGCGTGATCGACCACATGCCGCCGAGCGTCGAGTACGCGACGACGATCGAGCCGCCGAGGATGATCGCGAGCGTGCGGTTCATGTCGAAGAGGACGTCGAAGATCGTGGCGTACGCGATGGTGGACGTCACCGCGAGCATGAGGGTGTACGCCCACATGACGACGCCGGAGATGACCCCAGCCCGGCCGCCGTACCGCAGATCCAGCATCTCGGAGACGGTGTAGACCTTCAGACGGGCGATGCGGGCGGAGAAGAAGACGGACAGGGCGAGCAGCCCGAGGCCGATGGTGAAGACCATCCAGGCGCCGGACAGTCCGTACTGGTATCCGAGCCCGACACCGCCGATGGTGGACGCGCCACCGAGGACGATCGCGGCCATGGTGCCGGAGTACATCGCGGGACCGAGGCGGCGGCCGGCCACCAGGAACTCGCTCTTGGACCTGGCGCGGCGCATGCCCCACCAGCCCATGGCCAGCATGCCGGCCAGATAGATGACGATCACTGCGTAGTCGACGGCCATGTCGGACCCTCCTTCGCGCACTCCCGGTGGCGGCTGATGGGCACTGACACTAGGTGGCCGCAAAGCGACTCTGAAGTGTACGTTTCATCCACTTGAACAGCTCGGGATGGAAGGAACGTCCACCATGCCGGAAGCATCCGCCTCACCAGTCCCTCAGGTCCCGCCCCTCCCCCCGGTTCCGCCGACGCCGCCCGTACGGATCGAGGCGCTGCTGGCCCGCGAGGACCTGGGCCTGCGCCGGATCGCGGGCCCCGTCGACCACGACGCGGTGATCCACTGGGCGCACACGTCGGAGATGGCGGACCCGTACCCGTATCTGCTGGGCGGCGAGCTGCTGCTGACCGCGGGGGTGCACATCCCGGAGGCGGCCGGCTCGGGCACCTACTTCGACGACTACGTCTCCCGGATCGTCGAGGCGGGCGGCGCGGCCCTCGGCTTCGGCCTGGCGCCGGTCCACGACACGGTGCCGAGGGCGCTGGTGGTGGCCTGCGACGACCACGGGCTCCCGCTGCTGGAGGTGCCGCCCCGGACGACGTTCTCGGGCGTGGCCCGTGCCGTCTGGCAGCTCATGGCCCAGGCCCGGCACACGGAACTGCGCCGGGTGACGGAGGCCCAGCAGAGCCTGGCCGCGGCGGCGGCCCGCCCGGACCCGGTGTCCGCCGTGCTGCGGCAGCTCGCCCGGCGGGTGGGCGGCTGGTCGGTGCTCCACGGGCCGGACGGAGCGGAGCTGAGGCGGGCGGGCAAGGAACCCGGAGCGGGTGTGACCCGGTCACTGGCCGCGCTGGTGGGTGTCGTACGCCCCGAGGGGGGCCGGGGGCCCTCCTCCGCCACCGACACCGTCGACGGCACCCATCTCTCCGCCTACGCCCTCGGCGCCGGGCAGGGCTTCGTCCTCGGCGTCGCGGCCCCGCACCGCGACCCCGGCGACCACACCATCGCCTCCGTGGCGGCCGTCCTGCTCTCGCTGCTCACCGGGGAGCACCAGAGCGCGACGGGGGCGGCGCGTTCGTCGGCTCTTGTACGGCTGCTGCTGGGCGCCGCGCCCGAGGACGTGGCCCCGCTGCTGGGCGGCAGGCGGTGGATCGTCGTGCACGCGCGGCCGGCCCGGGAAGGGGGCGGGCCCGCGCCGGACGCTGTCGCCGCGTCCGCGCTGGGTGCGGCGCTGGGTTCCGCGCTCGTCGACGCGGGCCGCGACGTCGTACGGGTCCTCGTCCCGGCCGAGCGGGAACCGGCGGCGCAGCCGGGCTGGACCCTCGGCGTGAGCACGGCGGTCAACCCGCGCGACTGGGCCGCCGCCGACACCCGGGCGGCCCGCGCGCTGGCCCGCGCCCGCGCCACCCGTTCACCCCTGGTCCGGCACGGCGAACGACCGGCGCTCGCCGACCTCGTCCCGCCCGCCGAGGCCGAGGCCCACGCCCGCGCCCTCCTCGCCCCGCTGGCGGGGACCCCCGCACTCCCCGAGACGCTGCGCACCTGGCTCTCCCTGCACGGCAGTTGGGACCGCACGGCGGTGGCACTGTCGGTGCACCGCAACACGGTCCGGCAGCGCATCGCGCGGTGCGGTGCGCTGCTGGGGACGGACCTGGACGACCCGGATGTGCGGATGGAGTTGTGGTTCGCGTTGCGGGAGGGGTGAGGGTGAGGGGCATATGACGCCGCAGGGTGGGCGGGCGCGGCCCCCATACCCCCACGTGACGCACATCCCAGGCTTCGGGACAGCGCCGCCCGCGGCGACCCGCACCGGCACAATGGGAACCATGCCGATATCCGGGATCCCCAGCCGCGCCGCGCTCGTCGACCACCTCGTACAGACGCGTATCGCGGGCGACGTGGCCACACCTCGCGAGAACAACCTCTCCCACTACCGCAAGCTCGCGAACGGCGACCGCAACTTCTGGCTCGGCCTGGAACTCGGCGACCGCTGGAAGGACGAGCAGGACGTCCTCGCGGTGATGGCGGAGCGCTGCGGTGTGAACGACGACCCGGAGTACCGCTACGGACAGGACAGCATCGACCCCGACCTGACGGTCGACGCCCTGGAGCGGATGGCGGCCCGGCTGCGCAAGGCGGCCGCGGGCAAGGAACGGGTGCTCTTCGCCACCGGTCACCCCGGCGGCCTCCTCGACGTGCACCGCGCCACGGCCGGGGCCCTGCGCGCGGCGGGCTGCGAGATCGTCGCGATCCCGGAGGGCCTGCAGACCGACGAGGGATACGTCGTCCAGTTCGCGGACGTGTCGGTCCTGGAGCACGGCGCCACGCTGTGGCACACCCACTCCGGCGAGCCGATGCGCCAGATCCTCACCGGCCTGGACCGCGAGGGCCGTCCGCTGCCCGACCTGGTCGTCGCCGACCACGGCTGGGCGGGCTGCGCGGGCCAGCTCGGCGTCGACTCCATGGGCTACGCCGACTGCAACGACCCGGCCCTCTTCCTCGCCGAGGCCGAGGGCACCGTACAGGTGACGGTCCCCCTCGACGACCACGTCAAGAGCCCCCGCTACTACGACCCGATGACGGCGTATCTGCTGGACGCGGCGGGGCTCGCCCAGGGGGTGTTCTGAAAGTCCTGTGGGGTGCTGTTGCTGTGCGGGACTTTCAGAACACCCCCTGGATCCTGCTCGGCCGGACAGGCCTCAGATCCCGGCGATCGACCGCGGTGCCCGTTCGGTCCGTGCGAGCCCGCGCAGGACGTTCACCGTGCCGTGCCGTCGTACGGCCAGCCGTGCCAGCAGTTCCACCACCGGTGCGGTGACGTGCTCCGGGAAGTCGGGGCCCGGGAAGCCCGCGCTGTACGCCAAGTCGTCGGTGTGGACGACGAGTTCGAGCAACCGGGTGAGCAGGAGGTCGTCGAGTTCGAGGGACCAGTCGCCCCAGGACGGCATGCGGACAGGGCGTCCGGCGGGCACCTGCGGCAGTTGGTCCCGCAGTCGGCCGGCCGCTTCCCGGACACGCGCCGCGAGCCGCTCGGGCCCGTCGGCCGCGGTGGCCTCGCCGCCCTGCCGGATACGGACGTTGACCGCGTCGTCCACTCCGGCGTCCACCCAGGTCACCCGCGCGAGGTAGTACTCGCGCAGCGAGACCACCGGCTCCGTCGGCACGGGCTTCGCCAGCAGTTCCGGGAGGGCCGTCACCTGCCAGGAGAGGTGCCCGGCGAGGCCTCCGACACTGAAGTCCCGCAGCGCGCCGGGCTTCCCCCAGTCCGCGGCGACGGCGGGCTCGTCAAGCAGTACGGCGACTGTCTCCGCGGCCTCGGTGAACGCCTCCCGGATCCGTTCGCCCCGCCAGTTCCACGTCTCGTCCACCCCGGCCATGCCCGCCCCCTCGTGTCCAAGCTCCCGTGTCGGGATCCTCGCACGCGTAGCCCTCCGCCCACTGGTCCACTTCACACAAAGTGGACCAAGGGCCAGGGTGAGCCCCCGTCGCCACGCATGTCCCGGCGTCGGGTCCAGGCACGCGCCGTTCACCGAGGAACGCGGACGACACCCTCCTGGATGACCGAAATGGCCAGCCGCCCGTCCTGCGTGTAGATCCGGGCCTGGCCGAGGCCGCGCCCGCCGGACGCGGACGGTGACTCCTGGTCGTACAGGAGCCACTCGTCGGCGCGGAAGGGCCGGTGGAACCACATCGCGTGGTCGAGCGAGGCGCCGACGACGTCGCCGGTGACCCAGCCGCCGCGGCCGTGCGCGAGGAGCACGGAGTCGAGGAGGGTCATGTCGGAGACGTACGTGGCGAGGCAGACGTGCAGCAGCGGGTCGTCGGCGAGCTTGCCGTTGGTGCGGAACCACACCTGGGAGTGGGGTTCGCGGGCCTCGCCGACCGTGCCGTACGGCGGCGCGTCGACGTAGCGCAGGTCGACGGCCTCGCGGGCTTCGAGGAGCCGCTCGGTGACGCCCGGGTCGGTGAAGAGGTGGGCGTAGCGCGGCAGCAGCTCTGCCGCGGTCGGGAGCGTCTCGGGGTCGGGCGCGGGCGGCATGTCCGCCTGGTGCTCCATGCCCTCCTCGTACGTCTGGAAGGACGCGGAGAGGTGGAAGATGGGCTGTCCGTGCTGGACGGCGACGACGCGGCGCGTGGTGAAGGAGCGCCCGTCTCGGATGCGGTCCACCGAGTAGACGATGGGCGCCCCCGGGTCCCCGGCGCGCAGGAAGTACGCGTGCAGGGAGTGCGCGAGCCGGTCCTCGGGGACCGTGCGCCCGGCGGCGACCAGCGCCTGGGCCGCGACCTGGCCGCCGAAGACGCGGGGGACGACGGCGGAGCGGGACTCGCCGCGGAAGATGTCCCGCTCGATCTGCTCCAGGTCGAGCAGATCGAGCAGGGACTCAAGTGCCTGACTCATGCGTCAGTTGTACCGCGCAGTTGTTCCTGTGATCTTCCGCGGGCCTTACAGGCCCATGTCCTTCGCGATGATCGTCTTCATGATCTCGCTGGTGCCGCCGTAGATGCGGTTGACGCGGTTGTCCGCGTACAGGCGGGCGATCGGGTACTCGTTCATGAAGCCGTAGCCGCCGTGCAGCTGGAGGCAGCGGTCGATGACGCGGTGCGCGACCTCGGTGCAGAACAGCTTGGCGCTGGCGGCCTCGGCGGGAGTGAGCTCGCCCGCGTCGAGGGCCTCCAGCGCGCGGTCGGCGACGGCCTCGGCGGCGTCCACCTCGGCCTGGCAGGCGGCCAGCTCGAACTTGGTGTTCTGGAAGGACGCGACGGGCTTGCCGAAGACGGTGCGCTCCTGCACGTACTCCTTGGCGAACCGGACGGCGGCCTTGGCCTGCGCGTACGCGCCGAAGGCGATGCCCCAGCGCTCGGAGGCGAGGTTGTGGCCGAGGTAGTAGAAGCCCTTGTTCTCCTCGCCGAGGAGGTCCTCGACGGGGACCTTCACGTCGACGAACGCCAGCTCGGCGGTGTCGGAGGTCTTCAGGCCGAGCTTGTCGAGCTTGCGGCCGATGGAGTAGCCCTCGGACTTGGTGTCCACGGCGAAGAGGGAGATGCCGTGGCGGCGGTCCTCGGCCGACGGGGCGTCGGTGCGGGCGCAGACGATGACCTTGTCGGCGTGCACGCCGCCGGTGATGAAGGTCTTGGAGCCGTTGAGGACGTAGTGCGTGCCGTCGTCGGACAGCTTCGCGGTGGTCTTCATGCCCGCGAGGTCGGAGCCGGTGCCCGGCTCGGTCATCGCGAGGGCCCACATCTCCTCGCCGGAGACGAACTTCGGCAGGAAGCGCTTCTTCTGCTCGTCGGTGGCGAGCATCTTGATGTACGGCAGGCCGAGCAGCACGTGCACGCCGGAGCCGCCGAACTGGACGCCCGCGCGGGCCGTCTCCTCGTACATCACGGCTTCGAACTTGTACGAGTCGATGCCGGCGCCGCCGAACTCCTCGTCGACGCGGATGCCGAAGACACCCAGCTCGGCGAGCTTGTAGTAGAAGTCGCGCGGCGCCTGGCCGGCTGCGAACCACTCGTCGTAGACCGGAACGACCTCGGCCTCGATGAAGGCGCGCAGGGTCTCCCGGAACGCCTCGTGATCCTCGTTGAACACCGTACGGCGCACCGTTACCTCCACCTGAGTCGTTCCGGGGTCATGTCTAAGCGCTTGCTCAGACAAAGGTTACCGGCCAGTCGCAACACCCGTCCAGAGCAACCACCCCGAGACGCTCGTCACGCTCCGGCGGCCTCGAAGGCCCCACGGGCCATCCGGTGCAGCAGCTCGGCCGTGGCCGCGCGCCCGGGCAGCGAGCCGGGCCGCCCCAGGTGCGGTGTGGAGTTCAGCAGCCCGAAGACCGAGTGCACCGCCGAGCGGGCCGTGGGCTCGGCCAGGCCCGGATAGACCTCACGGACGACCTCCACCCACAGCTCGACGTACTGCCGCTGCAACTGCCGTACGAGCTTGCGGTCGCTGTCGCGCAGGCGGTCCAGCTCGCGGTCGTGCAGGGTGATCAGGGGGCGGTCGTCGAGCGCGAAGTCGATGTGCCCCTCGATGAGCGAGTCGAGGAGGCCCTCAGCGCCCCCCTGCGCCTCCGCGACCCGGCGCTTCCCGCCGGTCAGCAGCTGACCGCTGATGCCGACCAGCAGCTCGGCGAGCATCGCGTCCTTGCCAGGGAAGTGCCGGTACAGACCGGGGCCGCTGATGCCGACGGCCGCCCCTATCTCGTCGACTCCTACGCCATGGAAGCCGCGCTCGGCGAAGAGCCGAGCGGCTTCCTTGAGGATCTGCTCGCGGCGGGTGGGGGCGTCGGTTCTCGTGGCCATGGAAGTAATTCTAGACAGGGAGGTTAGCGCTCGTTAACCTGGAGGAAACGCGTTAACGCTCATTAACATTTATGAGGGGACCGCAGGATGCACGAGGCACCGGAGCTCCACAGCGCGGCGGATCCCGCGTCGGAGGCCTGGCGGGCCAACGAGGCGGCACACCGGGCGCTCGGCGAGGAGCTGCGCGAGAAGCTGAGCGCGGCCCGGCTCGGCGGCGGCGAGCGGGCCCGCGAGCGGCACACCGCGCGCGGGAAGCTGCTGCCGCGCGAGCGGGTGGACGCCCTGCTGGACCCGGGCTCGCCCTTCCTGGAGCTGGCGCCGCTGGCGGCCGACGGGATGTACGACGGGCAGGCACCGGCCGCCGGAGTGATCGCCGGAGTGGGGCGGGTGAGCGGCCGCGAGTGCGTGGTCGTCGCCAATGACGCCACGGTCAAGGGCGGCACCTACTACCCGATGACCGTGAAGAAGCATCTGCGCGCCCAGGAGGTGGCCCTGGAGAACCGCCTCCCCTGTATCTACCTGGTGGACTCCGGGGGCGCGTTCCTGCCGATGCAGGACGAGGTCTTCCCCGACCGCGAGCACTTCGGGCGGATCTTCTACAACCAGGCGCGTATGTCGGGCGCCGGGATCCCGCAGATCGCGGCGGTTCTCGGCTCCTGCACGGCGGGCGGCGCGTATGTCCCGGCGATGAGCGACGAGGCCGTGATCGTGCGGAACCAGGGCACGATCTTCCTCGGCGGCCCGCCCCTGGTGAAGGCCGCCACCGGCGAGGTCGTCACGGCCGAGGAGCTGGGCGGCGGCGAGGTGCACTCCCGGGTCTCCGGCGTCACCGACCACCTCGCGGAGGACGACGCGCACGCGCTGCGGATCGTCCGGAACATCGCGGCCACGCTTCCCGCGCGCGGGGCACTGCCCTGGTCCGTCGAGAGCGCCGTCGAGCCGAAGGTGGACCCAGCCGGGATCTACGGCGCCGTGCCGGTCGACTCCCGCACCCCCTACGACGTACGCGAGGTCATCGCGCGCGTGGTCGACGGCTCGCGCTTCGCCGAGTTCAAGGCGGAGTTCGGGCAGACCCTGGTCACCGGCTTCGCCCGGATCCACGGCCACCCGGTGGGGATCGTCGCCAACAACGGCATCCTGTTCTCCGAGTCCGCCCAGAAGGGCGCCCACTTCATCGAGCTGTGCGACCAGCGCGGCATCCCGCTGGTGTTCCTGCAGAACATCTCCGGGTTCATGGTGGGCCGGCAGTACGAGGCCGGGGGCATCGCCAAGCACGGCGCCAAGATGGTCACGGCCGTCGCCTGCACGCGCGTGCCGAAGCTGACCGTGGTGATCGGCGGGTCGTACGGAGCGGGCAACTACTCGATGTGCGGCCGGGCCTACTCCCCACGCTTCCTGTGGATGTGGCCGGGCGCCAAGATCTCCGTGATGGGCGGCGAGCAGGCCTCCTCCGTCCTCGCGACCGTCAAGCGCGACCAGCTGGAGGGGCGCGGCGAGTCCTGGCCGGCGGAGGACGAAGAGGCCTTCAAGGCGCCGATCCGCACCCAGTACGAGCAGCAGGGCAACGCCTACTACGCGACGGCCCGCCTCTGGGACGACGGCGTGATCGACCCGATGGAGACCCGCCAGGTGCTGGGTCTGGCCCTGACCGCCTGTGCCAACGCGCCACTGGGTGAGCCCCAGTTCGGCGTCTTCCGGATGTGAGGACCCATGTTTGACACAGTGCTCGTCGCCAACCGGGGTGAGATCGCGGTCCGCGTCATCCGCACCCTGCGCGCGCTCGGTGTGCGCTCGGTGGCCGTCTTCTCCGACGCCGACGCGGACGCCCGGCATGTGCGGGAGGCCGACACAGCGGTACGGATCGGTCCGGCGCCGGCGGCCGAAAGCTATCTGTCGGCGCAGCGGCTCCTTGAGGCCGCCGCACGGACGGGCGCGCAGGCGGTCCACCCGGGCTACGGATTCCTCGCGGAGAACGCCGCGTTCGCGCGTGCGTGCACGGAGGCGGGGCTCGTCTTCATCGGGCCGCCCGCCGACGCGATCTCGCTGATGGGCGACAAGATCCGCGCCAAGGAGACGGTGAAGGCGGCCGGGGTCCCGGTGGTACCGGGGTCGAGCGGCAGCGGTCTCACGGACGCCCAACTCGCCGACGCCGCACGGGAGATCGGCATGCCCGTGCTGCTCAAGCCCAGCGCGGGCGGCGGCGGCAAGGGCATGCGGCTGGTGCGCGACGCGGGCGTACTGGCCGATGAGATCGCCGCCGCCCGCCGCGAGGCCCGCGCCTCCTTCGGCGACGACACCCTCCTCGTGGAGCGCTGGGTGGACCGCCCCCGGCACATCGAGATCCAGGTCCTGGCGGACGGCCACGGCAACGTGGTCCACCTGGGCGAGCGCGAATGCTCCCTCCAGCGCCGCCACCAGAAGATCATCGAGGAGGCGCCCAGCGTGCTCCTCGACGACGCCACGCGCGCGGCGATGGGCGAGGCGGCGGTCCAGGCGGCCCGCTCCTGCGGCTACGAGGGCGCGGGCACGGTCGAGTTCATCGTCCCCGGCGGCGACCCCTCCTCGTACTTCTTCATGGAGATGAACACCCGCCTCCAGGTCGAGCACCCGGTGACCGAGCTCATCACCGGCCTGGACCTGGTCGAGTGGCAGCTGCGGGTCGCGGCCGGCGAGCAACTGCCGTACGGGCAGGACGACATCTCTCTCACCGGGCACGCGGTCGAGGCCCGCATCTGTGCCGAGGACCCATCGCGCGGCTTCCTCCCGTCCGGCGGCACGGTGCTCTCCCTGCGCGAACCGCAGGGCGACGGCGTGCGCACCGACTCGGGCCTGACCGAGGGCACGGAGGTCGGTTCGCTCTACGACCCGATGCTGTCCAAGGTGATCGCGTACGGGCCTGATCGGGAGACGGCGCTGAGAAAGCTCCGGGCCGCCCTCGCGGAGACGGTGACGCTGGGCGTGCAGACGAACGCCGGGTTCCTGCGCCGGCTCCTTGCCCATCCGGCGGTCGTGGCAGGCGAGTTGGACACGGGGCTGGTCGAACGGGAGGTGGACGCGCTCGTCACGGACGACGTGCCCGTAGAGGTCTACGCGGCGGCGGCGCTGGCGCGCCAGGCCGCTCTCGTACCCGCGGCCGGCTCCGGCTGGGCCGACCCGTTCGCTGCCGCGGACGGCTGGCGCCTGGGCGGCGAGCGGGCGTGGACGCCGCACCATGTGCGGGTGCCGGGCCACGAGCCGGTCACCGTGCGCGTGCGCAGCACGCCGGACGGCGCGACGGAGCTGCTGCTGCCCGGCGCGGACAAGCCTCTTCGGGGGTCCGGGGGCGCGCCCCCGCGGCCCGGCGCCGAAGGCTGGTTCACCTTCCGGCTCGACGGCGTCCTCCACACCTTCGCCGCCCTGCCGGACGGCACATGGCTCGGCCGCGACGGCGACGCCTGGCACGTGCGCGACCACGACCCCGTGGCCGCCTCGCTGACCGGAGGCGGGGCGAGCGGCGCCGACTCCCTCACCGCGCCGATGCCGGGCACGGTGACCGTGGTGAAGGTCGCCGTCGGTGACGAAGTGACCGCCGGGCAGAGCCTGTTGGTGGTGGAGGCGATGAAGATGGAGCACGTCATCTCCGCGCCGCACGCCGGGACCGTCAGCGAGCTGGACGTCACGCCGGGCACCACGGTCGCCATGGACCAGGTGCTGGCCGTCATCACCCCGCACGAGGAGGCGGAATGACTGTTCAAGGGCTCCCCATGGTCGTACCGGCCGAGGGTCTGCCCGCTCGCGTGCGGATCCACGAGGTCGGCGCCCGCGACGGGCTGCAGAACGAGAAGAGCACCGTCCCGACGGAGGTCAAGGCGGAGTTCGTGCGCCGGCTCGCCGACGCGGGGCTGACCACGATCGAGGCCACCAGCTTCGTGCACCCCAAGTGGGTTCCCCAACTCGCCGACGCCGAGCAGCTGTTCCCGCTCCTCGGCGGCCTTCCGGGCGTGCACCTGCCCGTGCTGGTGCCGAACGAACGCGGCCTGGACCGCGCCCTCGCTCTCGGCGCCCGCCGTGTCGCCGTGTTCGCCAGCGCCACCGAGTCCTTCGCCAAGGCCAACCTGAACCGGACGGTCGACGAGGCGCTCGCCATGTTCGAGCCGGTGGTGGCGCGCGCGAAGTCGCAGGGCGTGCACGTCCGCGGCTATCTCTCGATGTGCTTCGGCGATCCCTGGGAGGGCGCGGTCCCGCTCGCGCAGGTCGTCCACGTCAGCAAGGCCCTGCGGGACATGGGCTGCGACGAGCTGAGCCTCGGCGACACGATCGGCGTCGCCACCCCGGGGCATGTCCTCGCGCTCCTCGCCGCCCTGAACGAGCAGGGCGTGCCCACGAACACGCTCGGCGTGCACTTCCACGACACCTACGGCCAGGCGCTCGCCAACACCCTCGCCGCGCTCCAGCACGGCGTGCACACCGTGGACGCCTCCGCAGGGGGTCTCGGCGGCTGCCCCTACGCCAAGTCCGCCACCGGCAACCTCGCCACCGAAGACCTCGTGTGGATGCTGCACGGCCTCGGCATCGACACCGGGGTCGACCTCGACCGTCTCACCGCCACCAGCGTGTGGATGGCCGAACAACTGGGCCGACCCAGCCCGTCCCGCACCGTCAAAGCCCTCGGCAAGACGACACCTCCCGACCAGGAGCAGTGACACCCATGGACCACAAGCTCTCACCCGAGCTCGAAGAACTCCGGCGCACCGTCGAGGAGTTCGCGCACGACGTAGTCGCTCCGAAGATCGGCGACCTCTACGAGCGACACGAGTTCCCGTACGAGATCGTGCGGGAGATGGGCCGGATGGGCCTGTTCGGGCTGCCCTTCCCGGAGGAGTACGGCGGCATGGGCGGCGACTACCTCGCGCTCGGCATCGCCCTGGAGGAGCTGGCCCGCGTCGACTCGTCCGTGGCCATCACCCTGGAGGCGGGCGTCTCGCTGGGCGCGATGCCGATCCACCTCTTCGGCACCGACGCGCAGAAGGCCGAGTGGCTGCCGCGCCTGTGCTCGGGCGAGATCCTCGGCGCCTTCGGGCTGACGGAGCCCGACGGCGGCTCCGACGCGGGCGCCACCCGGACGACGGCCCGCCTCGACGCGGACACCAACGAATGGGTGATCAACGGCACCAAGTGCTTCATCACCAACTCGGGCACCGACATCACGGGGCTGGTGACGGTCACGGCGGTCACCGGCCGCAAGCCCGACGGCAAGCCGCTCATCTCCTCGATCATCGTGCCGTCCGGCACCCCGGGCTTCACGGTCGCGGCGCCGTACTCGAAGGTCGGCTGGAACGCGTCGGACACCCGTGAGCTGTCCTTCGCCGACGTGCGCGTCCCGGCGGCGAACCTGCTCGGCGCGGAGGGCCGCGGCTACGCGCAGTTCCTGCGGATCCTCGACGAGGGCCGCATCGCCATCTCGGCGCTCGCCACCGGGCTCGCGCAGGGCTGTGTGGACGAGTCGGTGAAGTACGCCAAGGAGCGGCATGCGTTCGGGCGGAACATCGGGGCGTACCAGGCGATCCAGTTCAAGATCGCGGACATGGAGATGAAGGCGCACATGGCCCGCGTCGGCTGGCGCGACGCCGCGTCCCGGCTGGTCGCCGGCGAGCCCTTCAAGAAGGAGGCGGCGATCGCCAAGCTCTACTCCTCCACGGTCGCCGTCGACAACGCCCGCGACGCCACGCAGGTGCACGGCGGCTACGGCTTCATGAACGAGTACCCGGTGGCCCGTATGTGGCGCGACTCCAAGATCCTGGAGATCGGCGAGGGCACGAGTGAGGTCCAGCGGATGCTGATCGCCCGGGAGTTGGGGCTCACCGGCTGAGCTCGACATCGTGCTTCGCGGCTCCCGGGCAGGCCCGGGAGCCGCGAAGCAGCCGGGCGCACAGCGCCCGCCGGACCGTCAGGTCTGGTCGGAGCGCAGCCAGTCCCTGCAGTAGTTCAGCTCGGTGCCGCCCTCGAAGGTGGCGACCTCGATACCGACGTCGTACATGCCCGGGGAGTAGCCGGCCGTGGTGGTCAGGGTCAGGCTCTCGTCGTACCCGTCGTAGTTGTGGTGCCACGGCCAGGGGGTGAGCACCCCGCCGCCGTCGTTCTTGGCGATCAGACGGATGGCCACGTGGTGGCCGTCCGCCTTTGCGTCGTAGACGGACAGGATGACGCCGAGGCTCGTCGCACCGCTGGACCAGCCGTTGATCGTGCCGGCGCCCGACGCCGACGAGGTGTCGCAGTACAGCGTGTACGACGTCGCGGAAGCCGGCGCGGCCGCCATTCCCACGGTCAGTGCGGCCCCCGCGACCGCCACTGCGAGCCCCTGCTTGCTTCTACCCACGTTCCACCCCTGGCCCTGCGGTCGATCAACTCATGCTGTTCGAGAGTTGCTGCAGGAACAGTAGGGACGGCAATGAAGATCGGCAACTGACAACCGGAAGCCCACATGGTGACGCAGACGCGGCTGATTCGGGCAGCCGAACCCGGCTGACGCCCCGCCCCCTGGACAAGAGCTGAGGTTAGGCTAACCTACCTTCGAACTTGTCCGGCGGGCGTTACGCCCCGTGCCGAAAGCAGTCACACTCATGTCCAACGCCCGTGCCACCCACCTCACCCGTCGCGGCATTCTCGCCGCGGGCGGCGCCCTCGGCCTCGGTGCCGTGCTCGCCGCCTGCGGGGACGACGACGCGAAAAGCGGTGGCTCGGACTCGACGGCGGCCGCGAAGTCCGGTCCCTGGACGTTCAAGGACGACCGCGGCAAGACGGTGAAGCTGGACAAGGTCCCGGCGAACATCGTCGCCTTCACCGGCGTCGCCGCCGCGCTCTTCGACTACGGCGTCTCGGTCAAGGGCGTGTTCGGCCCGACGAAGACCAAGGACGGCAAGGCCGATGTCCAGGCCGGCGACATGGACATCAGCAAAGTGACGATCCTCGGCAACCAGTGGGACCAGTTCAACGTCGAGAAGTACGCCGCCCTCGCGCCCGACGTGCTCCTCAGCACCACGTTCGACTCCAAGGGCACCCTCTGGTACGTCCCCGAGACGTCCAAGGACAAGATCGCCAAACTCGCCCCGAGCGTCGCCGTCTCCGTCTTCGACCGACAGCTGACCGAGCCGCTGGAGCGCATGTACGCGCTCGCCGGGTCGCTCGGCGCGGACCTGAAGGCCGACAAGGTCGTCCAGGCGAAGAAGAAGTTCGAGGCGGCCGCCGCCCGGCTGCGCAAGGCCGCCAAGGCCCACCCCGACATCAAGGTGATGGCCGGTTCGGCGAGCGCGGAACTCTTCTACGTCTCCGGCTCGAACCTCTCCATCGACCTGGAGTACTTCAAGTCGCTCGGCGTGAACTTCGTCGAGCCCTCGGAGGCCGCGAAGAAGGCCACGGGCGGCTGGTTCGAGTCCCTGAGCTGGGAGAACGTCGACAAGTACAAGGCCGACATCATCATGATGGACGACCGTTCCTCGACCATCCAGCCCGCCGACATCGACAAGGCGACCTGGAAGAAGCTGCCCGCCGTCAAGGCCGGCCAGGTCATCGCGCGCTCCCCCGAGCCGATCCTGTCCTACGACAAGTGCACCCCGCTGCTCGACAACCTCGCCGAGGCCATCGAGAACGCGAAGAAGGTCAGCTGACCCGCAAACCCAGGAGCACTCATGACGACGGCCGTAGCCGCCCCGTTCCGCTTCTTCTCTCTCCAGGTCACAGGGACGAGGCGGCTCGGCCCGTCCCTGCTCCGGGTCACCTTCACGGGCCCCGACCTGCACGCGTTCCACTCCGGCGGGCGCGACCAGAGCCTGTCCCTCTTCCTGCCGCACCCGGGCCAGTCCGAGCCCGCCGTCCCGGTCGAACTCGGTGACGGCTGGTGGCAGGCCTGGCGCGAACTCCCGGACGACGTACGGGCGGTGATGCGCTCGTACACGCTGCGCGCGCTCAGGCGCGACGCCCAGGGCAGCACCACGGAGATCGACATCGACTTCGTGCTGCACGGCATCGAGCCCGGCGCCGGCACCCCGGCGGGCCCCGCCTCCCGGTGGGCCTCCCGGGCCGCCGCCGGTGACCGCGTCCTGCTGCTCGGCCCGGCCGTCGCCGACAACCGCGCGATCCGCTTCCGTCCGCCCGAGGACACCGATCTGGTGGTCCTCTGGGCCGACGAGACCGCCCTGCCCGCCGCCTCGGCGATCCTCGAATCCCTGCCGGAGGGGCTCCGCGTCCAGGCGTGGTTCGAGGTCCACGACGCCGGGGACATCCAGGATCCGGTGACCTCGGCCGACGCCGAGATCACCTGGCTCGTACGGGACGAGCACCACGTCGAGGGGTCCCCCATGGCCCTCGACACCGTGCGAGCCACCCCCCTGCCCGCCGCCGAGCGGCCGTACGCCTGGATCGCCGGCGAGTCGGCCTGCGTGAAGGAGCTGCGGCGCCATCTCGTGCGCGAGCGCGGGATCGACCGCAGGCGGGTCACCTTCGTGGGCTACTGGCGGCAGGGGCTGACGGAGGAGCAGCTGCGCGAGCAGGAGTAACTGCGCCCGGAGTGACGGCCGTCACGGGAGAGGCAGGGTTTCGCGGACATCAAGTTAGGTTAGCCTTCCCTAAGTTGAAGCCGCGGAACTTCTCCCCTCTCCCGTCCCGCTCGGACTGTCCCCACCGGAGGACCCCCACATGCGCTCGCACCTGCTCAATGACACGACCGCGGAGCACTACCGCCGCTCCGTGACCGAAGGAGTCGAGCGGGTGGCGGCCAAACTCGCCACCACCGACCGTCCGTTCACCGGCGTCACGGTCGACGTCCTCGCCCCCCGCATCGAGCGGATCGACCTCGACAAGCCGCTGCACGACACCACGGCGGTCCTCGACGAGCTGGAGGAGGTCTACCTCCGGGACGCGGTCTACTTCCACCACCCGCGCTACCTCGCCCACCTCAACTGCCCGGTCGTCATCCCGGCGGTGCTCGGCGAGGCGGTCCTGTCCGCCGTCAACTCCTCCCTCGACACCTGGGACCAATCGGCCGGCGGCACCCTCATCGAGCGCAGGCTCATCGACTGGACCAACGAGCGCATCGGCCTCGGCCCCGCCGCCGACGGCGTGTTCACCAGCGGCGGCTCGCAGTCCAACCTCCAGGCACTGCTGCTGGCCCGCGAGGAGGCGAAGGCCGAGAACTTCGCCGACCTGCGGATCTTCGCCTCCGAGGTCAGCCACTTCAGCGTGAAGAAGTCCGCCAAACTCCTTGGTCTGAGCGCCGATTCGGTGGTCACGATCCCCGTCGACCACGAGAAGCGGATGCAGACCGTCGCCCTCGCGCACGCACTGAACCGCTGCAAGCGCGACGGCCTCATCCCCATGGCCGTCGTCGCCACCGCCGGCACCACCGACTTCGGCTCCATCGACCCCCTGCCCGAAATCGCCGAGCTGTGCGCCCAGTTCGACACCTGGATGCACGTCGACGCGGCCTACGGCTGCGGACTGCTCACCTCGCTGAAGCACCGGGACCGCATCGACGGCATCGAGCGCGCCGACTCGGTCACCGTCGACTACCACAAGTCCTTCTTCCAGCCCGTGAGTTCGTCCGCCGTACTGGTACGGGACGCCTCCACGCTGCGGCACGCGACCTACCACGCCGAGTATCTGAACCCGCGCCGCATGGTCCAGGAGCGCATCCCCAACCAGGTCGACAAGTCCCTGCAGACCACCCGCCGCTTCGACGCCCTCAAGCTGTGGATGACGCTGCGCGTGATGGGCGCCGACGGCATCGGCGAACTGTTCGACGAGGTATGTGAGTTGGCGGCCGACGGCTGGCGGCTGCTGGCCGCCGACCCGCGCTACGACGTCGTCGTGCAGCCCTCCCTGTCCACCCTCGTCTTCCGCTACATCCCCGCCGCCGTCACCGACCCCGCGGAGATCGACCGCGCCAACCTGTACGCCCGCAAGGCCCTGTTCGCCTCCGGTGACGCGGTCGTCGCGGGCACCAAGGTCGGCGGCCGCCACTACCTGAAGTTCACCCTGCTCAACCCCGAGACCACGACGGACGACATCACCGCCGTACTCGATCTGATCGCCGGCCACGCCGAGCAGTACCTGGGAGAGTCCCTTGACCGCGCTTCCTGAACCCACCCGCGTGCACGACTTCGTCGGGATCGGGCTCGGCCCCTTCAACCTCGGCCTCGCCTGTCTCACCGAGCCGATCGTCGAACTCGACGGCGTCTTCCTGGAGTCCAAGCCCGACTTCGAGTGGCACTCCGGAATGTTCCTGGAGGGCGCCCACCTCCAGACCCCGTTCATGTCGGACCTGGTGACCCTCGCCGACCCGACCTCCCCGTACTCCTTCCTCAACTACCTCAAGGAATCGGGCCGGCTGTACGCGTTCTACATCCGCGAGAACTTCTACCCGCTACGCGTCGAGTACGACGACTACTGCCGCTGGGCCGCGTCGCAGCTGAGCAGCATCCGCTTCAACACCACAGTGCACGAGGTCACTTACGACGACGGGGTGTACGTCGTACGGACACAGGCCGGTGACACCTACCGCGCCCGCCACCTGGTCCTCGGCACGGGCACGCCTGCGCACATCCCCGAGGCCTGCGCGGGCCTCGGCGGCGACTTCATCCACAACTCCCGGTACATGCAGCACAAAGCGGAGTTGCAGGCCAAGGAGTCGATCACGCTGGTCGGCAGCGGGCAGTCGGCCGCCGAGATCTACTACGACCTGCTCAGCGAGATCGACGTCCACGGCTACCGGCTGAACTGGGTCACCCGCTCCCCGCGCTTCTTCCCGCTCGAATACACCAAACTCACGCTGGAGATGACCTCCCCGGAGTACATCGACTACTTCCACGCGCTGCCGGAACGGACCCGCTACCGCCTGCAGACCGAGCAGAAGGGCCTGTTCAAGGGCATCGACGGCGAGCTGATCGACGCGATCTTCGACCTGCTCTACCAGAAGAACATCGGCGGCCCGGTCCCCACCCGCCTGCTCACCAACTCCGCACTGTCCTGCGCGACCTACGAGAACGGCGCGTACACCCTGGCCCTGCGCCAGGAGGAGCAGGAGAAGGACTACGAGCTGCGCTCCGAGGGCCTGATCCTCGCCACCGGCTACAAGTACGCCGAGCCGGAGTTCCTGAAGCCGGTGCGCGACCGGCTCCGCTACGACGCGCAGGGCAACTTCGACGTGGCCCGCAACTACGCCGTCGACACCACGGGCCGCGGGATCTTCCTGCAGAACGCCGGCGTGCACACCCACTCGATCACATCGCCGGACCTCGGCATGGGCGCGTACCGCAACGCGTACATCATCCGCGAGCTGCTCGGCACCGAGTACTACCCCGTCGAGAAGACCATCGCGTTCCAGGAGTTCGCCGTATGAGCACCACCGACGCCAGGACAGCCGCCCTCACGTTCCGGCCCCTCGACCCCTTCAAGGACGCCGAGCTGCTGCACGGCTGGGTGACGCACCCCAAGGCCGCGTTCTGGATGATGCAGGACGCCAGGCTGGAGGACGTCGAGCGCGCGTACATGGAGATCGCGGCCGACGAGCACCACCACGCGCTCCTCGGACTGCGCGAGGGCGAACCGGCCTTCCTGATGGAGAAGTACGATCCGGCGCACCGCGAACTGGTCGGCCTCTACGAGCCCGAACCCGGCGACGTCGGCATGCACTTCCTCGTCGCGCCCACGGACACGCCCGTGCACGGCTTCACCAGGGCCGTGATCACCGCCGTGATGGCCCACCTGTTCGAGGACCCCGCGACCTCCCGTGTCGTGGTCGAGCCCGACGTGGGCAACAAGGCCGTGCACGCCCTCAACGAAGCCGTCGGGTTCGTGCCCGAGCGGGAGATCCGCAAGCCGGAGAAGCAGGCCCTGCTGAGCTTCTGCACGCGGGAGCAGTTCGCGAAGGCGGTGGCCGCATGACCCTCGCCGACGCCGTGGCCCACCTCTCCCCCGAGCGCTGGGAGCGGGCCAACCGTCTTCTCGTCCGCAAGGCGCTCGCCGAGTTCGCGCACGAGCGGCTGATCACGCCGGAGGCGACCGGGGACGACCAGTACGTCGTACGCAGCGACGACGGTCTCACCCGCTACCGCTTCACCGCGACCGTCCGCTCCCTCGACCACTGGCAGGTCGACGCCGAGTCGATCACCCGCCACCGGGACGGCACCGAACTCCCCCTCGCCGCGCTGGACTTCCTCATCGAGCTGAAGAAGTCGCTCGGCCTGAGCGACGAGGTGCTGCCCGTCTACCTGGAGGAGATCTCCTCCACCCTCTCGGGCACCTGCTTCAAGCTCACCAAGCCGCAGATCCCGGTCGGCGAGCTGGTCCGATCGGACTTCCAGGCCATCGAGACCGGCATGACCGAGGGCCACCCCTGCTTCGTCGCCAACAACGGCCGCCTCGGGTTCGGTGTGCACGAGTACCTCTCGTACGCCCCCGAGACGGCGAGCCCCCTCCGCCTGGTGTGGCTGGCCGCGCACCGCTCGCGGGCCGCCTTCACGGCGGGTGTGGGCATCGAGTACGAGTCATTCCTGCGGGAGGAGCTGGGCGAGGCGACGCTGAACCGCTTCGCCGGCACGTTGCGCGACCAGGGCCTGGGCCCCGACGACTACCTCCTCATACCCGTCCACCCCTGGCAGTGGTGGAACAGACTCTCCGTGACCTTCGCGGCCGAGGTCGCACAGCGGCATCTCGTCTGCCTCGGCGAGGGCGACGACGAGTACCTGGCCCAGCAGTCGATCCGGACCTTCTTCAACAAGAGCGCCCCGGAGAAGCACTACGTGAAGACGGCGCTGTCCGTCCTCAACATGGGCTTCATGCGCGGACTTTCCGCCGCGTACATGGAGGCGACCCCGGCGATCAACGACTGGCTGGCCCAACTGGTCGAGAACGACCCGGTGTTGAAGTCGACCGGTCTGTCGATCATCCGCGAGCGCGCCGCCGTGGGCTACCGCCACCTGGAGTACGAGGCCGCCACCGACCGCTACTCCCCGTACCGCAAGATGCTGGCCGCCCTGTGGCGCGAGAGCCCGGTCCCCTCGCTCCAGGAGGGCGAGAGCCTGGCGACCATGGCCTCCCTCGTCCATGTCGACCACGAGGGCGCCTCGTTCGCGGGCGCGCTGATCGAGCGGTCGGGGCTGACGCCGGTGCAGTGGCTGCGCCGCTATCTGCGCGCCTACCTCACCCCGCTGCTGCACAGCTTCTACGCCTACGACCTGGTCTACATGCCGCACGGCGAGAACGTCATCCTCGTCCTGAAGGACGGCGCCGTACAGCGCGCGATCTACAAGGACATCGCCGAGGAGATCGCCGTCATGGATGTGGACGCGGTACTGCCGCCCGCGGTCGAGCGGATCCGCGTCGAGGTGCCCGAGGACAAGAAACTCCTGTCGATCTTCACCGACGTCTTCGACTGCTTCTTCCGCTTCCTCGCCGCGAACCTGGCCACCGAGGGCATCCTCGACGAGGACGACTTCTGGCGGACGGTCGCCGAGTGCGTGCACGCGTACCAGGAGTCGACGCCCGAACTCGCCGACAAGTTCCGGCAGTACGACATGTTCGCCCCGGAGTTCGCGCTGTCCTGCCTCAACCGGCTGCAGCTGCGCAACAACAGGCAGATGGTGGACCTCGCCGACCCCTCCGGCGCGCTCCAGCTCGTCGGCAGCCTGAAGAACCCGATCGCGGGGCTCTGAAGGGCAGGAGACCGGGTGGGGCTCAGGAGACGGTCCTCCTGAGCCCCGCCTGTTCGTTGCCGTGACTAGCCTGCGGGCCAGGGGACCTGCGGCGACCTGTAGTAGCCGATGCCCAGCGCGTCCCACCGCGGGCCCTGCGCCGCGAGCCGCACCTTGTAGGTGTCCCAGTCATGCGTCGACGCGGGCGACCAGCCGAGTTCGGCGGCGCCCGGGAGCCGCGGGAACGCCATGTAGTCGATGTGGGCGGAGTTCAGGATCGTCTCGGTCCACAGCGGCGCCTCGACACCCCTGATGGCCGAACTCGGGGCACCGGGAAGGTAGTTGCCGGGATCCCAGTCGTAGGACCGCCGCACCTCCACCAGCCCGGCCCAGTCCTGCCCGAGCGGCGTGTCCGCGGTGTACATCATGTCGAGGTAGAGCCGGTCCGCGGGCGACAGCACGAGCCCCGTCCCGTTCTGCGCGGCCTTCGCGACCTGCGCCTTCTCCTCGGCACTGGTGTCGTCGAGCCCCCAGTACTGCGCGATCGCCCCCTTCACGGGAGTGGCCCCGGTCAGTTGGTGCCAACCCATCACCGTCTTGCCGTACTTGGCGACGACGGGCTGCACCCGGTCCATGAACTTCACGTAGTCGGCGTGGCTCGTGGAGTGCGCCTCGTCCCCGCCGATGTGGAGGTAGCGGCCCGGGGTGATCGCGGCCAGTTCGCGGATCACGTCGTCCACGAAGTCGTACGTGACCGCCTTGTTCACGCACAGCGAGCTGAAGCCGACGTCGGTGCCGGTGTAGAGCGGCGGCGCGATCCCGTCGCAGTTCAGCTGTGCGTACGAGGAGAGCGCCGCGTTGGTGTGGCCCGGCATGTCGATCTCCGGGACGACCTCCAGATAGCGCGAGGCCGCGTACCGGACGATCTCCTTGTAGTCGGCCTTCGTGTAGAAGCCGCCCGGTCCGCCGCCGACCTGCGTGGAACCGCCGTGGGTGGCCAGCCGCGGCCAGGAGTCGATCGCGATGCGCCAGCCCTGGTCGTCGGAGAGGTGCAGATGCAGCTTGTTGACCTTGTAGAGCGCCAACTCGTCGATGTAGCGCTTCACTTGGCTGACGGTGAAGAAGTGACGGGAGACGTCGAGCATCGCGCCCCGGTAGCCGTAGCGCGGGCTGTCCTTGATGGTGCCGCCCGCGACCGTCCAGGGGCCGGGCTGCACCGACTTCCGCTCGACCGCGGCCGGCAGCAGCTGCCGCAGGGTCTGCACGCCGTGGAAGAGGCCGGCACTCCCGCGGGCCGTGATCGTCACGCCGGACCTGCCGCTGTCGAGGCGGTAGCCCTCGGCGCCCAGGGCACCGCCGCCCAGCCGGAGCCGGATGCCTCCGTCGCCCCGCGAGGTGACCGGAATCCGGTAGCCGGTGGAGGGCCGCAGGATGTCCGCGAGGTACTCGCCGACCCGGCGGGCCTCGGGCGAGCCGTCCACCCGGATGTGCGTCCCGCCGGTGATCCGGTACGGGGACCCGCCCGCGTCGACCGAGGCGGGGGCCGGGACGACCTGCCCGAGCGGGGTGGCGCTCCGGGCCGGGGCGGCGGGGGCCGCGCCGACGACGGAGAGTCCGGCGGCCGCCACGAGCAGCAGCGTGCCGAGAAGACGGGGCGTTCTGTGGTGCTGTCTCACATGCGCTCCCTTCAAGTACCCCTGGGGCCTCCCTGACTGACGCCCCGATGGGTATAGACCACTCTCCCGTACCGCGGGTGGAACAATCCCCGTCATGGCGGAAATCATCCAGAAGGACGGAACGTGGGCCTTCGACGGGGACGCCCTGCGGCTCACTCCCGGGCGCGACAAGAACGTGAGCCTGCTCCGCAAGACCCTGGGTGAACTGACCGTCCCGCTGGGCGCGTTGGCGGGCGTCTCTTTCGAGCAGGGCAAGAAGTCGGGGCGGCTGAGACTACGGCTGCGCGACGGCGCCGACCCGCTGCTCCAGGCGACCGGCGGCAAGCTCGCGGAGCCCCACGATCCCTACCAGTTGACCGTCGAGGCCGAACGCTACGGCGTGGCCGAGTACTTCGTGGACGAGGTCCGGGGCGCGCTGCTGCTCGACCAGGTGCCGGCCGACCCCGTCGACGCGTATCTGCTGCCCGGCCCCTCCGTGCCGCTGGCCGCCTCCGCCGGGGACGGCACGGCGAGCTTCGACGGGGAGCATGTGCGGCTGGAGTGGAACTGGAAGACGGAGGACGCCAAGGCCGCAGCCGGGGCCCGTTCGCTGGCCCTCACCGACGTCACCGGCGTCGAGTGGCATCCCGCGGCCGGCCTGGAGAACGGCTGCCTGCGCTTCACCGTGCGCGGCGCGGAGACCAAGGCGCCGCCGAAGTACGACCCCAACTCCGTGGAGCTGTGGGGCTTCAAGAAGGACCCGCTGATGGCGTTGGTCGCCGCCGCGGTGCAGGCCCGGCTCCCCCATCCGGCGGCGCGGCCCGCGGACGACGTACGCACGGACCTGCCCGCCGGCGTACGCCGGGAGAAGGCGCTCGTGCCCGCACAGCAGCCCGCGCCCGCCGAGGACGACCACGACGCGCTGCTGCGCCGGCTGCGCGAGCTCGGTGAGCTGCGCAGCTCGGGCGTCCTGACGGACGAGGAGTTCACGCTGGCCAAGCAGGCGGTCCTCAAACGCATGTGAGAACCGCCTGCGTGACGTCGAGACCGTGTGCCCTGCCTTCGGGGCACACCCGCGGTCACTTCGCCCGGCGCGCCACCGTGAAGTGGTCGATCCGGTCACCGGTCTCGGCGATGCCCTGGACCTTCAGCGTGGTGTAGCGGCCCTTCGAGGCGGGCGTGACGTCCACGCGCAGGAAGGAGTAGTTGAGGTAGCGCACCCGGGACCAGGTGACCGTCTCGTTCTGCTTGGCGCCGTCCTTGAGGCAGATGAACGAGGACACGGAGTCGACCTCGTTCTCGTGTCCCTCGTAGGAGTCCGGGGCGGTGAAGGCATACAGGCTGCGGCCCGCCGCACCGGCCGTCACGTACACGACGCCCTCGGTCTCGGGGTAGGCGGTGCCGCCGATCGGGAGCTTCTTGGTGACCGCGTTGCCCTTGATGACGTCGGTGCGCTCGTACTGGTGGTTGTGGCCGTTGATGACCAGGTCCACCTGGTACTTGTCGAACAGCGGCACCCACTCCTGGCGCACGCCCCCCTCCGAGGCGTGCGCGGTGGAGGTGCAGTACGCGCAGTGGTGGAAGAACACGATGACGAAGTCGATGTCCTTCGCGGCCCGGAACTTCTTCAGCTGGCCCTCGAACCACGTGGTCTGGGTGCCGCCGGAGATACCGAGGTTGGCCGGGATCTCGAAGGAGATGTCGTTGGGGTCCAGCGAGATGATCGCCGTGTTGCCGTAGACGAAGGAGTAGACACCCGGCAGGTTCTTCGCGTCCGGGCCGTTGTCCGGGAGGTTCCAGCGGGCTTCCTCGCCGCCGTAGCCGTTGGGCGAGTACCAGGCCTCCATGTCGTGGTTGCCGTACGAGACCATCCACGGGATCTGCTTGGCGACCGACTCGGTCTGGTACAGGAACTGGTCCCAGGTGCGCGAGTCGAAGCCGGTGTCGGTGCTCTTGCCCTGGCCGGCCGGGTCGCCGTAGGCGATGTCGCCGGCGTGCAGGTGGAAGCTGGGGTTCTGGCCCAGGATCAGGCTGTCGTTGGCCAGGGCGTGGTAGCTGACGCCCTGGTCGCCGAAGGCCGTGAAGGTGAACGGCGCCTTGTGGGCGGGGGCGGTGGTGAAGGTGCCCAGGGTGCCCAGCAGGTGCGCCTCGGCCGGGTCGAAGCCCTGGTGGCCGACGCCGTAGTAATACGTCCTGCCGGGGCGCAGGTGGGTGAGCTCGGCGTGCAGGTAGTACTGCGTGTGGTCGCCGCTCGCGCCGACGCCGGCCGGGGTGTAGAGGGTGCGGACCTCGGCCTCGATCTTGCGGGAGAGGTCCCAGGGGTGGGCGCCGATGCGGATGTACGGCTTCTTGACGGCGACCGGGACCTGCCAGGAGACCGTCATCTCCGTGCGCGGGTCGTTGCCGTAGGCGAGGTGGCGGCCGAAGGGGGCGACGAGCGCGCCGTCGACCTTCTCGGGGCTCGCGGCCGTGCGCTGCGTCGGCACGGCGGCCTGTGCGGTGGCGCCCGGTACGAAGGTGCCGCCGACGACGGCGCCCACCGTGACGGCGCCGCCTCTGATCATGTTGCGTCGCGAGAATCTCGACCGCAGGTACTCGTGCTGCTCGGCCATGCTCATGCGCTCGGCGAGCTCGTCCGGTACTCCCATACGAGGTATGTCCATGGCTGGAAAAGTTCCTCCGCGCAGACGACACGGCGCAAGACACAGGATGGACAGCTGTCAAACAGGCCCCCATAAGAGATTCAACAGTCGCCTGCCCGATATCGGGCAGGTTTCTTGCGAATCGGGCTTCGGTACCCCAGGATCAACGGGTGCACGACGAACTGGTTGATCATCTGACGCGGTCCACGGCCCTCAATCGGGGCGAGGCGCTGCGGGTGATCCAGGACGTGCTCGCCTACTTCGACGAGACGACCGAGGAGTACGTCCGTCGCCGCCATCGCGAGCTCCAGGGCCAGGGCCTGGTGAACGCGACGATCTTCGAACGGATCGAGGCGGACCTGAAATATCGCGCGGTCGCGCCGCCGGAGCTCACGCTCAGGCAGCTGCGCCGCATGGTCTACGGCTGAGGAATACATCTATATGTGCGGAATCGTCGGATACATCGGCAGGCGTGACGTGGCGCCGCTGCTGCTCGAAGGACTGCAGCGGCTGGAGTACCGCGGCTACGACTCCGCGGGCATCGTCGTCACGACCCCGAAGTCGGCCGGTCTGAAGATGGTCAAGGCCAAGGGCCGGGTCCGCGACCTGGAGGCCAAGGTCCCCGCGCGCTTCAAGGGCACCACCGGCATCGCCCACACCCGCTGGGCCACCCACGGCGCCCCGTCCGACGTGAACGCGCACCCTCACATGTCGACCGACCAGAAGGTCGCCGTCGTCCACAACGGCATCATCGACAACGCCTCCGACCTGCGCAAGAAGCTCGAAGCGGACGGCATCGAGTTCCTCTCCGAGACGGACACCGAGGTCCTCACCCACCTCATCGCCCGCTCCCAGCAGGAGAAGCTGGAGGACAAGGTCCGCGAGGCGCTGCGCGTCATCGAGGGCACCTACGGCATCGCGGTCCTGCACGCCGACTTCCCCGACCGCATCGTGGTGGCGCGAAACGGCTCCCCGGTCGTTCTGGGCATCGGCGAGAAGGAGATGTTCGTCGCCTCGGACATCGCCGCCCTGGTCACCCACACACGGCAGATAGTGACTCTCGACGACGGCGAGATGGCCACCCTCAAGGCCGACGACTTCCGTACGTACACCACCGAGGGCACCCGGACGACGTCCGAGCCGACCACGGTGGAATGGGAGGCCGCGTCGTACGACATGGGCGGCCACGACACGTACATGCACAAGGAGATCTTCGAGCAGGCCGACGCCGTGGACCGCGTGCTGCGCGGCCGCATCGACGACCGGTTCTCGACGGTGCACCTCGGCGGCCTGAACCTGGACGCCCGCGAGGCACGGCAGATCCGCCGCGTGAAGATCCTCGGCTGCGGCACCTCGTACCACGCGGGCATGATCGGCGCCCAGATGATCGAGGAGCTGGCCCGCATCCCCGCGGACGCCGAGCCGGCCTCCGAGTTCCGCTACCGCAACGCGGTCGTCGACCCCGACACGCTGTACGTCGCGGTGTCCCAGTCCGGTGAGACCTACGACGTGCTGGCCGCCGTGCAGGAACTGAAGCGCAAGGGCGCCCGGGTGCTCGGTGTGGTGAACGTGGTCGGTTCCGCGATCGCCCGCGAGGCGGACGGCGGCATGTACGTCCACGCAGGCCCTGAGGTCTGCGTCGTCTCCACCAAGTGCTTCACCAACACCACGGTCGCCTTCGCGCTGCTCGCGCTGCACCTGGGCCGCACCCGCGACCTGTCAGTGCGCGACGGCAAGCGGATCATCGAGGGCCTGCGCAAGCTGCCCGCGCAGATCTCCGAGATCCTGTCGCGGGAGGAGGAGATCAAGAAGCTGGCCGAGCAGTACACCGACGCCCGCTCGATGCTCTTCATCGGCCGCGTCCGGGGCTACCCGGTGGCCCGCGAGGCCTCCCTGAAGCTGAAGGAGGTCTCGTACATCCACGCCGAGGCCTACCCGGCCTCCGAGCTGAAGCACGGCCCGCTGGCCCTCATCGAGCCCGCCCTGCCCACCGTCGCCATCGTCCCGGACGACGACCTGCTGGAGAAGAACCGCGCGGCCCTGGAGGAGATCAAGGCCCGCAGCGGCCGGATCCTCGCCGTCGCGCACCAGGAGCAGGAGAAGGCCGACCAGACCATCGTCGTCCCGAAGAACGAGGACGAGCTCGACCCGATCCTCATGGGCATCCCGCTCCAACTCCTCGCCTACCACACGGCGTTGGCCCTGGGCCGGGACATCGACAAGCCCCGCAACCTCGCGAAGTCGGTGACGGTGGAGTAAGTCCCGCCGTACGGGGAGCAGTTGCCCTCACCCGCACATGAACGATCCCCTGCGTGTGCCACCCGCGCGCAGGGGATCGTTCTTTTCAGGGCCGGGGTCGCCCATTACCTCGGCCCGCGCCTGCCTCAGCCGGTGGCCGTCACCCCCCGGCCGGCGGCGCGTCGCGGAAGGGCCGTGGGCCAGTGGGCCAGGGCCGCCGTCGCCGCGTACCAGGCCACCGCGCCTGCCGCCACGGCGAACCAGCCGCCGACCTTCGCCAGGCCGTCGTTGTCCGCGAAGCGCCCGATGGCGAGGAGCAGCAGCGAGACGAAGAGCAGACCGTAGGTGCCCTGGCCGAGCAGGTCGCCGCCGGCGAGCGTGAGCGAGAGCGCCACGAGGGCGAACAGCAGCAGGAAGAGCCCCGCCGCGTTGTCGGAGATCTGGTTTCCGGCGGAGACCGCCCAGGTGAACCACAGGGCGCCGAGCGCCGAGAAGGCCGTACCGGTGGCCGTGTCGCGGTCACGGAAGGCGAGCAGGCCGGCGACGAACAGCGCGACGCCGCCTACGTAGTGGGCCAGTGATACGGCGTCCGCCGCCGTCACGCCGTCGATCATGTCGGTGTACCCGAGGCCGAAGGCCAACAGGGTGATTCCGAGCGCGAGTCGGCCGACGATCGTGGTGGTGCTTCCCGCGGAGACGTCATTGTCCACGGCGGGCTCCCTTCGTGCTTGTGCGCTTGTGCGTGATCCCTATATGCCCTTCACAAGCGCACAAACACTCCCTACGCGCGAGTAGATTTATGCTGCGCCAAAGGGAGTTGCCCCTGCCCACGGCTCATCTCACCTGGGACAACGGGGGGGTTACGGAATGACAACGCCGGATGCCCGCGCGCGTCGGTCGACGCAGGCGCGGGTCAGGGGATGACGATCACCGGGCGCTTGGCGCGCTTGGCGAGCCGTCCCGCGACCGAGCCGAAGATGCGTCCGACGATGCCGTGCGTGGAGCCCACGACGATCGCGTCCGCCTCGTACTCCCGCCCCACCTCTTCGAGTTCGTGGCAGATGTCCCCGCCGCGCTCGACGAGAATCCACGGCACCTCGGCGAGATACTCCGCGCAGGCGAGTTCGAGGCCGAGCACCTCGGTGCGATGGTCGGGTACGTCGACGAAGACCGGGGGCTCGCAGCCCGCCCACACCGTGGTGGGCAGCCGGTTGGCGACGTGCACGATGATCAGGCCCGAGCCGGAGCGATGGGCCATGCCGATCGCGTACGCGAGGGCACGCTCACTGGACGTCGAACCGTCGAAACCGACGACGACGCCGTGCTTGAAGGCGGGATCGCAGGACTGGCGGAGTTCTTCCGCCGGCAGGGCCTCGGGCGCCGTGTGATCGGCGAGCGGGCGCTTGCGGTTCGCGGGATCGTGGAATTCGTGACCGGCCATGGGTATCTCGGCGTTTGGATCCTCGTGGTGGGACGGCAAGGTGCGGCAGAGCAGTGTCCGGGAATCATCTTCCCAACCCCATACCCCCAAGGGTACGGCGGCACGCCTCCTCTGCCCAGATCCCGCGCGCCTTGTGCGGCGTTCCCCGGAGCATGCATGAGAGGCGCCCGTAACGCAATGGTTGCTGCCCCGTACAGGTGGTTTGCGCAGGCTTCACCCGGGATCCCTTGCGGTGCGGGGCCACCGGGCAGTGACCGGCCGGTCGAACACGCGTTGAAGGGGGTGAGCCATCGCCGTGAGGAGCACCAGGGAGCCCACCGTGCCCGGACCCGAGACCGTGACCCACCGACCCGAGACCCACCACTCCCGCGGACCGCACTCCGGCGGAGGACACCCCGGCAACCCCGGGCCCCCCGGGCATCCGACGGCGCCCGCCGCGCCGGACACGGCGAGCGACGTGGTGCGCTGGGCGGCCTTCAGCTGCGTCCTGGTCCCGGTGGTCCTCGTCTGGTACGGCACCTCGCTCGCCGGGGCGGCCGGTACGGCACTGGGCCTGGCGGCCGTGACCGGGGCCTGCCGGGTACTGCTGCGACAGTCCGAGCGGGGCGCGGCGCAGCTGCTGGCCGAGGAGCACTCCCCCCATCGCGGACGGCACGGCAGGAGTGGCGCGGGAGCCCACAGAGGCGGGCGTCATTCTGGGGGAAACAAGCCGGTCGACTGACCGGTTTGCGCGCACGCCCCCGACTCTTTTCAGCCAACTTCGGCCTACCGTGCATCTCTTGGTCGAACGACCCCGCAACCCGCGTTCGACCTGCACTGTAAGGACCTCGGCGGGCGCGCACACCCTATGTGGATTGGCCACTGACACGAGGCGCACTTCCCTGCACGGCCCACGAGTGCAACGCTTCGTGATCGAATGCTTCACGCCAAGTTGCCATGTCGACAATGTGCCGTGTGGCGAACTGGTCACGCCGGCACCACGGGACACAGTAGATTCGATCATGCTGTCTTACGGCGGGGGACTCGTGCAGGACCGAGGGGAAACGTGCAGGAGCGACACAACCGAGGAGCCGCGACCACCGAGGGGGGCTTAGCAGTATGAGCCACGACTCCACTGCCGCGCCGGAAGCCGCGGCCCGGAAACTTTCCGGGCGACGCCGCAAGGAGATCGTCGCGGTGCTGCTGTTCAGCGGCGGCCCCATCTTCGAGAGTTCCATACCACTGTCGGTGTTCGGGATTGACCGCCAGGACGCCGGCGTGCCGCGCTACCGACTGCTGGTGTCCGCGGGCGAGGAAGGCCCACTGCGGACCACAGGGGGCCTCGAACTCACCGCGCCACATGGCCTGGAGGCGATCTCGCGGGCAGGCACGGTGGTCGTGCCCGCCTGGCGGTCGATCACCTCGCCGCCACCGGAGGAAGCGCTCGACGCGCTGCGCCGCGCACACGAGGAGGGCGCCCGCATAGTCGGGCTGTGCACCGGCGCCTTCGTCCTCGCCGCGGCGGGCCTGCTGGACGGCCGACCCGCGACCACACACTGGATGTACGCACCGACGCTGGCCAAGCGCTATCCGTCGGTGCACGTCGATCCGCGCGAACTGTTCGTCGACGACGGTGACGTCCTCACCTCGGCGGGCACGGCGGCCGGAATCGATCTGTGCCTGCACATCGTGCGCACGGACCACGGAAACGAGGCGGCGGGCGCACTGGCCCGCAGGCTGGTGGTCCCCCCGCGCCGCAGTGGCGGCCAGGAGCGCTACCTCGACAGGTCTTTACCGGAGGAGATCGGCGCCGACCCGCTCGCGGAGGTCGTCGCCTGGGCGCTGGAGCACCTCCACGAGCAGTTCGACGTGGAGACGCTCGCCGCGCGTGCGTACATGAGCCGTCGGACGTTCGACCGCCGGTTCCGGTCGCTCACCGGGAGCGCTCCCCTGCAGTGGCTGATCACGCAAAGGGTGCTTCAAGCGCAGCGGCTCCTTGAGACGTCCGACTACTCGGTGGACGAGGTGGCGGGCCGCTGCGGCTTCCGCTCCCCGGTGGCCCTGCGCGGCCACTTCCGCCGCCAGCTCGGCTCGTCGCCGGCCGCGTACCGGGCGGCGTACCGCGCCCGCAGGCCGCAGTCGGACAAGCCGTCGGACGCGGACGGCGCCGCGGGGGCCTCCGGGCCACCACCGGTGCTCACGCACGAGGGCCCCGGCCCGGTCCCGATGCAGACCCGCCGCACGGCGGCGGCGAGCGCGATGGGCCCGTCCACCTCCGTGTCGACGGACCCAGGCCGGTCCGGCGCGGAGCGCGGAGACCGTTCGGAGCACCTGTACGCGGCGGGCCGGCCGAGCCTGCCGGGGCAGCGCAGCGCGCCGTAGCCGCCGTAGCCACGGAGGCGCAGGACGACGGGTGGGGCGGGTGGGCTTCGGCCCCCCGCCCGGCCCGGTCCGCCCTGCCGGGGTGCTCGCCCGGACGCACGGGCGGGTCCTGCGCGCCTGGAGGGGCCGTAGGGTGAGACACATGAACGATCGCATGGTGTGGATCGACTGCGAGATGACCGGGCTCTCGCTGTCCGACGACGCGCTCATCGAGGTGGCCGCGCTCGTCACCGACTCGGAGCTGAACGTGCTCGGCGAGGGGGTGGACATCGTGATCCGCCCGCCCGACCGGGCCCTGGAGACGATGCCGGACGTGGTGCGCACGATGCACACGTCCTCCGGTCTCCTCTCCGAGCTGCCCGAAGGCACGACGCTCGCCGACGCCGAGGCCCAGGTCCTGGCGTACGTCCGGGAGCACGTCAAGGAGCCCGGCAAGGCCCCGCTGTGCGGAAACTCGGTGGGCACGGACCGGGGTTTCCTCCTGCGGGACATGCCGACGCTGGAGGACTACCTCCACTACCGCATCGTGGACGTCTCCTCCGTCAAGGAGCTGGCGCGGCGCTGGTACCCGCGGGCGTACTTCAACAGCCCCGACAAGAACGGCAACCACCGCGCCCTCGCCGACATCCGCGAGTCGATCGCCGAACTCCGCTACTACCGCGAGGCGATCTTCGTCCCGCAGCCCGGCCCCGACTCCGACACCGCCCGCACCATCGCGGCCAAGCACGTCCTGCCTGCGGAATAAGCGCTTCACGGGGCCCCGCCGGGCCCCGTGAAAAAGGCGGGCGCGAGCACCCCTTCGGACCCTGTACACTTTTTCTCGGCCGGTCGGAGAAAAACAAAGACCGGACATGGTGGGTGTAGCTCAGCTGGTAGAGCACCTGGTTGTGGTCCAGGATGCCGCGGGTTCAAGTCCCGTCACTCACCCTGAAGACCGAGGCCCGGTCCGCGCAAGCCGGGCGGGCGACGGTGGGGTTTCCCGCACGGTGCTCAAACCGCCCCAGTAAATTCCCTGATGAGCGCCCCGTCCATCCCCACCGCCCCACTAGACGG
>NZ_JBEXDZ010000088.1:0-36967 GCF_040606085.1 Streptomyces sp. NPDC005485
CCTCGTACTGGACGTACTTGGGTCTTCGGCCGGTGCGGCGAGGGTGCGTGCCGGGCGCCGTGGGTGCTGTGCGGGACTTTCAAAACACCCCCTAGCAGCTCGGTACCGAGCCCTGGTTCTTCTCCAGGGCGACCAGCGCGTCCACCGCGCCCTTGAGCGTGGTCACCGGAACCAGGCGCAGCCCCTTCGGCAGCTCCGACTTCGCGTCCGAGCACTCCGCCTTCGGGACCAGGAAGACCGTCGCCCCGTCGCGCCGGGCGGCCTGGGTCTTCAGTGCCACCCCGCCGACCGCGCCGACCGTCCCGTCGGCGTCGATCGTTCCCGTACCCGCGACGGTGCGGCCCCCCGTGAGGTCGCCGCCGCTGCCGTTGCCGTCCAGCTTGTCGACGATGCCGAGCGAGAAGAGCAGCCCGGCGCTGGGACCGCCGACGTCGGCCAGCTTGAGCGTGACCTTGACGTCCTTCTTGTGGAGGTAGGACAGCGCCGCCTCGGTGGCGGTGTCCTGGGACTCCTTCATCTGCGCGGTGTTGTGCGCCTCGATCTCCTTGACGCTGTCGCCGCTCGGGTAGACGGAGTCGCGCGGCAGCACCGCCCGGTCGGTGCGGAACCAGCCGTCGAGGACGTCACCGAGTGAGACGTGCATGTCGGGGCCCGTCGCCTCGATCGTCGTCATCCGCAGCTGTCCGCGGGTCGCCCTGGTGGCCGCGCCGCTGATCGTGATCACCGGATCGCCCTTGTTCTCGCCGAGGACGTTCGCCGTCATGCCGGGCTGCGCAACGGAGAACGGCAGCGGCGCGAACGCCGCCGTGGCAAGCAGAGCCACGACGGGGAGGGCGCAGACGGCGATGGCCTGGGGGCGCGTGAGGCGAGAGAGCACGGGATCAATCTAACTTGAGCACCCCACCGCCTTGGCCGGAGGGGATTACCGGGTCGGCTTGGGCTTCGGGCGTCCGGCGACGGCGGGTTGCGGCGGCGGCTTGCGTCTGCGGCCGGGCGACTCGCATCCGACCGCGGCGGCGGCTTGCGTCTGCGGCCGGGCGACTCGCATCCGACCGCGGCGGCGGCTTGCGTCTGGGGCCGGGCGACTCGCATCCGACCGCGGCGGCGGCTTGCGCCCCGCCCCGGCGGCCTGCATCCAGGTCCACGCGGCACGTATCCGACGGCGACGCGCCTTGCGCCCAGGCCCCGACGGCCGGCATCCGAATCCACGCGGCTCGAATCCGGATCCCGGCAGCTCCCGCCCGAGTCCCGCCGGCTCGCGTCCCGATTGCAGCTCTCGCCCGCCCCCGTCGGCTCGCGTCCCGACCCCGGCAGCTCCCGCCCGAGTCCCGCCGGCTCGCGTCCCGACCCCGGCAGCTCGCGCCCGAGTCCCGTCGGCGCGCGCGGTCAGCGCAGTGCGTCCGCCACCTCGCGTGCCGCGTCCATGACTCGCGGTCCCACCCGCTCCGGTACGGAGTCGGCCAGCATGACCACGCCGACGCTTCCCTCCACCCCCGTCACGCCGATGAGCGGAGCCGCGGCGCCGCTGGCTCCCGCCTCCAACTCCCCGTGCGTGAGCGTGTATCCGGGCTCGGACACCGGTGTCTGCCGGGCGGCGAGGATGGCGCGCCCGGCGGCCCCCCGGTCCAGCGGGTGGCGGAAACCGGCGCGGTAGGCGACGTGGTAGTCCGTCCACGTCGGCTCGACGACGGCCACGGCCAGCGCCTCCGTCCCGTCGACCAGCGTCAGGTGCGCCGTCGCCCCGATGTCCTCGGCCAGCGCGCGCAGCGCCGGCAGCGCGGCCTCGCGTACGAGCGGGTGGACCTGGCGGCCCAGGCGCAGCACACCGAGCCCGACCCGTGCGCGGCCACCCAGGTCGCGGCGGACGAGAGCGTGCTGCTCCAGAGTGGCGAGCAACCGGTACACGACAGTCCGGTTCACGCCCAGTTTGTTCGAGAGCTCGGTGACGGTCAGCCCGTGATCCGTGTCGGCGAGCAGCTTGAGGACCTTGAGGCCCCGGTCGAGCGTCTGAGAGGTCTCCGCGGTCACGACGCCCACTCCTTAGTGGTGAGGTCGACGGCCCCCTCGCGGCAGATGCGTCACCGAGTCCCGTCGGCGACGCGCTTTCAGAGGCCGCCGGTCGGCATACGACCCGGGTCGTCCCGGGCCCAGTCGCTTCACGGCTGCGCTCCGCGGCGGCGCTGCCACGGGGCGTGTGCGTAGCGGGACAGTAGCGAGCCGGTCCGCTCAGCGGAAGTCTCCGTCCAGAATCCGGGCATCGAACGGTGTGGACTGATTCCGTTTGTCCCGATAAGCAGGGCGCTCGCCACAGGGCGTGCACTACCCCTGCACGGGGCGTACACGTCGGCGAGTGCGCCGGGGCACGCCGGGGCACTGATCCACGTACGAGAAAAAAGGCCGCCCCGGACGGGAGGCAAGGGACGGACGGGACGCGCCACCGCACCCTCCCCGTCCCGCCCCGTCACCGCATCCGGGTGGCCCACTCCTGCACCTTGGCGATCCGCTGCCGCAGCTGCCCGGCCGTGGCCTCGGCGCTCGGCGGCCCACCGCACACGCGGCGCAGCTCGGTGTGGATCACGCCGTGCGGCTTGCCGCTCTGATGCACGTACGCGCCGACCATGGTGTTGAGCTGTTTGCGGAGTTCCAGCATCTCCTTGTGGGAGACCACGGGCCGCCGCTCGGCGGGCAGTTCGAGGAGGTCGGCCTCGTCGTCCGGCTTCTTGCGGCTGTGCGCGATCTGCCGGGCCTGCCGCTTCTGCAGCAGCATCTGTACCTGGTCGGGTTCGAGGAGCCCGGGGATGCCGAGGTAGTCCTGCTCCTCCTCGCTGCCCGGGTGGGCCTGCATGCCGAACTCGGCGCCGTCGTAGAGGACGCGGTCGAAGACGGCCTCGGACTCCAGCGCCTCGAAGGAGAACTGCTCCTGCTCGCCGGTGTCCTCGTCCTGCTGCTTCTCGGCCTCCGCGAGGAGCTTGTCCTCCTCGGCGTACGGGTCCTCCTCGCCCTCCTTCTTGGGCTTGTCGAGCACATGGTCGCGCTCGACCTCCATCTCGTTGGCGAAACCGAGGAGGTCGGGGACGGTGGGGAGGAAAACCGAGGCGGTCTCGCCGCGCCGCCGGGACCGTACGAAACGGCCGACGGCCTGCGCGAAGAAGAGAGGGGTGGAGATGGTGGTGGCGTAGACGCCGACGGCGAGCCGCGGAACGTCGACGCCTTCCGACACCATCCGCACCGCGACCATCCAGCGGTCGTCGCTGTGGCTGAACTCGTCGATCCGGTTGGAGGCGCCGGTGTCGTCCGAGAGGACGAGGGTGGCCTTCGTACCGGTGATCTCGCGGATCAGCTTGGCGTAGGCGCGCGCCGAGTCCTGGTCGGAGGCGATGACGAGGGCGCCGGCGTCCGGGATGCCCTTGCGCACCTCGGTCAGCCGGCGGTCGGCGGCGCGCAGCACGCTGGGCATCCACTCGCCGCGCGGGTCGAGGGCGGTGCGCCAGGCCTGGCTGATGGCGTCCTTGGTCATGGGCTCGCCGAGCCGCGCGGCGATCTCGTCGCCCGCCTTCGTACGCCACCGCATGTTGCCGCTGTAGGAGAGGAAGATGACGGGCCGCACGACCCCGTCGCCGAGGGCGGACCCGTATCCATAGGTGTAGTCGGCCGAGGACCGCCGGATCCCGTCGTTCCCCTCCTCGTACGTGACGAAGGGGATGGGGTTGGTGTCGGACCGGAAGGGCGTACCGGTCAGCGCGAGACGGCGGGTGGCGGGCTCGAACGCTTCGAGGCAGGCCTCGCCCCAGGACTTGCTGTCACCGGCGTGGTGGATCTCGTCGAGGATGACGAGGGTCTTCCTCTGCTCCACCCGGTTCCGGTGCAGCATGGGCCGCACGCCGACACCCGCGTACGTCACGGCGACGCCCTGGTACTCCTTGCTGAGCGGGCCCGCGCTGTACTCCGGGTCCAGCTTGATCCCTATGCGCGCGGCCGCTTCCGCCCACTGCTTCTTCAGATGCTCGGTCGGCGCGACCACCGTCACCTGCTGCACGACATGGTGGTGCAGCAGCCAGGACGCGAGCGTCAGCGCGAACGTCGTCTTACCGGCGCCGGGCGTGGCGACGGCCAGGAAGTCGCGCGGCTGCTCCTGGAGGTACCTCTCCATCGCCCCTTGCTGCCAGGCACGCAGCTTGCCGGCGGTGCCCCAGGGGGCGCGCCCGGGGAAGGCCGGGGAGAGGTGATGCGAGTGGGTGTTGGTGGCGGTGGTAGTCACGGTCTCCGTGGGGTGGTTGAGCGGCTCGGCTACGTATGACAACCGGGCCACCCTACCGGCGCCCTGGTGTTGTCAACGCGCGGACTACGCCGGGTCAGCCATCCATGGGACCTAGCTCACATCGCCGTACGGAGGCCTCGTGGCGCCCGGCGGCCGGTTCCCCGCCGTCAGGATTCGACCCGCTCCGGTGTCGGCGCCGCCACCGTGGCCTGCCGTTCTATCTCGTGTTCCCGCACCAGCCACAGAGCCAGCGCCGCGGTGACGAAGCAGACCAGGGCGCCGAGCAGCAGGACGAGGTTGAGGCCGCTGAGGAAGCCCTCCCGCGCGGCGGAGGCGACGGCGGCGCGGGAGGCCGGGGGCAGCGGGGCGAGGGCCTGGTCGAGGTCGCCGGAGGAGACGGCCTCGACGAAGCGATGCGGCTGTCCGCCGTTCGCGGCCGGGGTGCCCGCGGTCAGTTCGCCGACCTTGTCGGCGCCGCGGCCGATGAGGATCGCGCCCCAGACGGCGGTGCCGACGGCGATGCCGACCTGGCGGAACGTGTCGTTGATGCCGGCCGCCATCCCGCTGCGCTCGGTGGGCACCACGCTCACGGCCACGTCCGCGATCACCGGGTTGATGAGCCCGATTCCGGCGCCTCCGATGAGGAACCCGGCGAGCAGAGTCGTCCAGCGGGAGTCCGTCTGGATCCCGCCCCACAGCAGCAGCCCGACGCCCACGGCAGCGAGCCCGACGGACAGCATCAGCCGCGCCTGCACCCGGGACAGCAGGGCGCCGGCCACCGGCGCCACGAGGAAGCTGGCCACGGTGATCGGCAGGTAGCGCACGCCCGTCGCGTACGGCGACAGGCCGAGGAAGTTCTGCATGTACAGGGTGACGTAGAGGAACATCGCGAACATCGCCGCGGAGACCCCGAACGCGGCGAGCTGCACCCCGACGAAGGCCCGCCGCCGGAACAGGCCGAGCGGAAGCATCGGTTCGCGTACCCGCGTCTCGATCACGAGGAACGCGGCCAGCAGCAGGGCGGCGCCCGCGAACAGCGAGACGATCAGCGCGCTGCCCCACCCTTCGTCGTTGCCGCGCACCAGCGCCCACACCAGCAGGAACAGGGCGACGCTGAACGTGGCGACGCCGGGCCAGTCCACCCGGGTGGCGTTCGGATCGCGGCTCTCGCGCAGTTTCGCGTACGTGACCACGAGCGCGGCCGCCCCGATCGGCACGTTGAGGTAGAAGATCGACTGCCAGCCGAGCCCGTCGGTGAGGGCGCCGCCGATGAGCGGGCCGATCGCCACCGCGAGCCCGATCGTCGCCCCGTACAGTCCCATCGCCATGCCGCGCTCGCGCCCGGCCGGGAACTCCTGGGCGACCAGCGCCAGCGACACCGCGAACATGGCCGCGCCGCCCACGCCCTGCACCGCACGCGCCAGGTTGAGGAAGAGCGGATCGGGCGCCAGCGCGCACATCAGGGAGGCGAGGGCGAAGACCACGAGTCCGCACGCGAAGACCCGGCGCCGGCCCAGTCGGTCGGCGAGCGAGCCGGTGGTCAGCACGAAGGCGGCGAGGGTGAGCGCATACGCGTCGATCACCCACTGCAGATCGGAGAAGCTCGCCCCCAGGTCCTCGCGGATCGAGGGCAGCGCCACGTTCACCACGGTGATGTCGAGCAGCAACATGAACGCCGCCACGCAGACGGCGCCAAGGGTCCACCACTTGCGTGCCGCCACCTGACTCATGCCTCGTACGCCTCGCAACACGGCGCTCACGCACCCCACCGTCCCGGGGACCTGCCGGCCCCTTTTCGACGGCGACGCGGCACGCCGCGACATCTCCAGGATGCGCGGGGTGGGGGGTGGGGTGCCACTTGGGGGCCGCGGTGGCCCGGGGCCTACTCCGTGGGGAGGTGGTCCGTGCGCCCGGGGGCCCTCGGCCCCGGACCGTCGCTGGGCATCCGTACGGCACCCACCTCCCTGCGAGCCCTGCTCGACGTCACGCGGGCGGTTCGTGAACGGCGTATGGCAGTCCCGTTGCAGCACCCCCGGAACCCTTGAGCCCCCTCCCCCACCCGCCTTACCGTCGACACATCGAGAGCGGAACGTGTGAGCCGTGCCGGTCTCGACAACGGCCGTGTGCCCGAGTGGTTCAGGGGCTCGCCTGCAAAGCGAGTTACGTGGGTTCGAATCCCGCCACGGCCTCTGTCTTTCCGACCTGGCAGAACGAAAGGGCGGCACCCCGAAAAGGGTGTCGCCCTTTCGCTTGGGCTCAGCCGGACGCCGCCGCGAACTCATCGCGGGGCACCCGCCGTGTCCTCGTCGCGCGCACGCACAGGAACAACAGCAGGCCGAAGGGTGAGAGCAGGATCGTGAAGGTCAGTAGGGGGCCCGTCAGGAGGGGGGAGAGCCTGAGGCGTCGGGACTCCCGGTATATCCACTGGCCGATGAGGAGGTCCCAGGCGATGACCTGGGCCCAGACGGCTCCCGCGCCGTCCGCGAGGGCTGTCAGGTCGCGGAAGGTGTCGATGTCCGGGTGGCTGACCGCGGTCCAGAGTTCGGGGAACACCGGGATCGCGAGCGGGAGATAGGCGAGCAGCAGGATGGGGACCACGGTCAGTGGGGAGCCGGCTATGCGAGCGGTTGGGCCCCACCCGGGGGCGAAGATCATGAGCAGCCAGACGGGCGCGGCCGGCCAGAAGGAGAACTCGAAGAGGAAACCGGTCATGACGTGAGCTCCTTCGAAGCGTCAGCACGTTCGGCGTGTTCGGCGTGTTCGGCGTGCACGGCGTGCTCGGCGTGCACGGCGTGCTCGGCGTCAATTGCCTTGGCCGGCGCGGGAGTCGGAGTCGGTACCCGCAGCGACACGTACGCTCCGAGAACGGCGATCGCCAGGATCGTGGCCCCCGCCCCCACCGTCACCCCGTCCGGGTGGATCAGCGGCTGGCCACGCAGCGCCTGCCACAGGACCAGCGCGAAGGCTGCGGCGTACACGCCCGAGGCGAGCAGCACCAGGCGCGAACGCACCCGGGCGTCGGCGAGGCGGGCGAAGCGCGGTGCGAGGGCGGTCAGCACCAGGAGCAGCAGCGGCAGGAGTTGCAGGGCGTGCATGCCGACGAAGTGCGGGACCCGCAGATCACCACCGGTCGTCGACCAGCCGGTCAGCGGCATGGAGGGACCGCCGTCCGGTACGCCCACGCTGTGCGCGCCGACCACCTTGGAGACGCCGCGCCGCTGCCCCGGCGCGGGCTGCGTCATCAGGAATCCGACAGCGGCTCCGGCCAGCGCCAGGACGATGCCGGAGCGCATCGCCCAGGCGGACGCGCGGTCGGCGATCCTGGCGCGGAGCAGCAGCACAGCGACGACGAGCGTGCCGAGCCACAGGATGACGACCGTGACGGCCATCGTGTTGAACAGCGCCGTGTCGAAGGGTGTTTCGTAGTTGAAGTGGCTGCGCTTTCCGCGTGCCGCCTGGCCGATGATGATCACCATCTCCCCGAGGCTCGCCAGCGCGACGACCGTCCCCGCCCACCAGCCCACGCGCCGACCACGGGGCAGCAGCGACAGCATCCAGGCAAGTGAGAGGCCGTACGCCACGAAGGAGACCGAGAACTTGAACGGCTTGAACCAGATCGGCGCGCCCACCAGAACGCGGTCGTCGACGGCGAGTCCCACCGCGGACACGACCGCCGTCACCACCATCGCCGCCGAGAACAGCACCAGCGGTCGATGCCATGACCGCCATGGAGACCGCCAGGGAACCGAAGGCCACCACGACGGCGCGGGCGACGAGGACTGAAGCAGCGAAGACATGACTCCCCCTTCAAAGCGGATAGCAGCACTATCCGCTATCCGATAGCCACACTATCTATGATGGGAGGGGAAGGCCGCAAGGGCCGGCACGACGACCAGGGCCAGAACCAAGGAGTGAACCGGCAGTGCGCATCGGAGAGTTGAGTCGAAGAACCGGAGTGCCGGTGCCGACGATCAAGTACTACGTCCGTGAAGGGCTGCTGCCCGCCGGCGAGCTGACCAGCCCGAACCAGGCGACCTACGGCGACGCGCACGAGCGTCGGCTGCAGCTCATCCGCGCCCTGCTCGACGTGGGCGGCATGAAGGTGGCCGAGATCGCGGAGGTGCTGACGGCCATCGACGATCCGACGCGTCCGCTGCACAAAGTGCTCGGCGCCGCCACGGACCGCCTCGGCAACGAGAGCATCGAGCACGACGACACCGAGTCGGCGGCCGCGCAGGCCGCCGTCGCCGACCTGGTCTCCCGGCGCGGCTGGCGGACGCACGAGTCGAACCCGGCCGCGGCCGACCTGTCCAAGGCCCTTGCCGCCATGGCCCGGCTGGGGCACGGGGAGTTCGTCGAGGTGCTCGACGTCTACGCCGACGCCGCGGAGCGGGTCGCCCGCGCCGACCTCGCATACGTGGACCGGCGGGCAGCGGCCGAGGGCGGGGTGGAAGGCGTGGTGGAGAGCGCGGTGATCGGAACCGTACTGGGCGAGGCGGTGTTCAGCGCGCTGCGCAGGCTGGCCCATGTGGACGCCTCGGCGGAGCTGTACGGCACGGACGGGCCGCCGGGACGGGGCACGAGCTGAGCCGACCGCGGTCGCGGCGTGGCGGATGGCACGGCCGATCCGCGATGCCGCACGCCCGTGCCGTGAGCCCGTTCCACGAGCCCTTCCCGGGTGCGGCTACCCCCGCGCAGCTACGCGTACAGCACCCCGCCCGCCTGGTCCTCGAATATCTCCGGCCAGTACCGCCAGCCGCCGTCATCGTCCGACAACGGGGTCGGGGCGCAGGCGACGGGGTCGATCTGGGCGAGGGTCTGGATCACGGTGGCCGCCAACTGCCCGTAGGCACTGCTGAGGTGGTGCTCGGCGTCGAGGGACTTCTCGCGGCGCAGCAGCCAGAGGGTGAAGGCAAGAGTGGAGATGTCGGTGTTCAGGGGGCGGAGAGTGGTGTCGGTCTCGCTCCAGGCGAGGACCGCGCCCGTGGTGCCGTCGACGACGAGACCGGCGTCCTCGATCAGGTGGCCGAGGCGGATCAACCCGGCGGCCCCGACCGGGAGTTGGTCCTCGGTGAAGTCGCCGGAGCGGACGTCGAGGCAGTACTCGGTCAGGGTCGGCAGCGGAACTTCGGTCTCCAGCTGGAACAGGAAGCCGTCCTCGGGGAGGCCCACTTCGCGCAGGAAGCGGCGCGTCGGCTCGTGTGTGAGCGCCGGTGGGAAGTCCACGTCCTCGAAGCGCATGATCCCGCCCGCGCCGAACTCCTCGTCCAGCAGACGCTTGGGCAGGTCGAGGACGAGCCCGTCGCCGGGGCCCGCGATCCGGGCGAGGGGACGGATCAGCGCGGCCATCCTCCAGTACGCCGGAACGCGGCTGTCGCCCACGTGCTCCTCGAAGACCGCGGCCAGCGCCCTGGACGCCTCGCCGACCGCCTTCGGACCGAACCGGCCCTCGTAGGAGGCGAACTGGCCGCGGCTGTCCGCCAGTTCCTCCGTGGCCGCCGTGAACCGCAGCAGCGCCCCCAGGGAAGGAGCCAGCGGCAGGAAGTCGACAGGGCTGAGATTGCGGTGGACGTACATGGAGGTGATCTCGCCCGTCGCGCCGTCCAGCACGATCGGCTCCAGGTCACGGTCGAGGGAACGCAGCGCCCCTATGACCAGCTGGTCGCACAGCTCCTCGGCGATCCTGTCCGCCTCGCCGACGAGGTCCGCCACCCTCCGCAGCCCGTGCTCCCGCAATGTGTCGAACCGCAGCAGCGTGCCGTCGGACAGCAGTCCGGGCTCCGCCATCCACCGCCGTGTCGCCGCGTGCGTGACGTACGGATCCAGCTCGGCCTCGGTCAGTGCTACCGCGCCGCCGACATCGGTGTCAGTCGTGCTCATGGCTCCCCCGCGCATGTGAACGCATCCGTGCTTCCCCCGTGCGGAACACCCGTCACCCCGCGGCAGTTCCCCACTGTTCGAGAACCCTACGCCGCGCCACTGACAACGCCGGAAACACCAGGAAACACACGGCGGTCAGTCGGTTCGGACCGCCTCGGAGACCTCAGCTGAAGTACACGCCACCCACGACGACCACCACGGCCGCCAGCACGAACACCAGCAGCCCCAGCATCAACTTGCCGACGCTGGGCCCGGGTTCGTAGCGCGGCGGCTCGGAGGGCGTCTCAGGGGTGCTCACGACGTCGTCACCACGGCCGCCTGGGGGCGGATCGGGAGGCGGTTGACCGGGCGGCCCGTCGCCGCGCGGACGGCGGACGCGACGGCTGCCGGGGATGTGACGACCGGTACCGCACTGGCCGCCTTCGCACCGAAGGGGGCGACGACGTCCCGCTCCTCGACCAGTTTGACGATGTGGATGTCGGGGGCGTCGAGAGAGGTCGGGAGGGCGTAGCCGGTGAGGTCGGGGTGGCGGACCAGGCCGCGGGCCGTGCGGAGGTTCTCCGTGAGGGCCGCGCCGACTCCCTGGGTGACGCCCGCCTCGATGCGGGCCGTCAGCTGCGCGGGGTTGAGGATCCGGCCGACGTCCTGGGCGAGCGCGAGTTCAACGACCCGTACCGAACCCAGCTCGATGTCGACGTCGACCACCGCGCGGATCGCGCAGAAGGCCAGGCCCACGAAGGCGTCGCCCTGTCCGGCGGCGTCGAGGGGCTCCGTCGGGTGCGGGCGGCACTGCGCGGTGGCCCACAGCTCCTTGCCGTCCATCGCCTCGGTGACGGTCGTGGAGAGCACACCGTCGTACGAGGTGATCTTGCCGTCGGTGATCTGGAGCAGCTCGGTCGACATCCCGAACTTGTGTGCCAGCGGCTGGAGCAGTTGGGTGCGGACCATCTTCGCCGCACGCTCCACCGCTCCGCCCGACACCCAGGTGTGACGGCCCCGGCAGCTCGGGCCCGCCGGCGGCTGGTCGGTGTCGACCGGCGCCACGTGCACCTCGTCGATGCCCAGCGTCTCCTGGACGATCTGCCGGGCCAGCGTCGTGAAACCCTGCCCCGTCTCGACCGCCGCGCACAGGACGGTCGCCACACCGTCGTGGACCTTCACGGTGGCCGTGGAGACCTCGTCCGTACCCTCGGCGCCGAGCATGTGCACCATGCCGAGGCCGTAGCCCACGCCACGGCGTACGGCGCCGGGTTCGCCCGCGCCCTCGGGGCCGCCGGGCAGCAGCCACTCGTCCTCGGGGGTGTCCTTGGGCAGCGCGGGAAGCGGGTAGTCCCGTACGGCCTGCAGCAGTTCGGCGACCGGGGCCGGGCACGTCACCGTCTGACCGGTCGGCAGGACGTCCCCGGTGGCCAACACGTTGCGCAGCCGGAGCTCCGCCGGGTCCATGCCCAGCTTCTTGGCGAGCTTGTCCATCTGCGCCTCGTAGGCGGCGCACACCTGCATGGCGCCCTCGCCGCGCACATGGCCGGAGGGCGGGTTGTTGGTGCGTACGGCCCAGCCCTCGATGAGCGCGTTGGGGACGACGTACGGGCCGCAGGCGAAGGACACCGCGGCGGCCAGCGACTCCGACGACGTGTCCGCGTAGGCGCCCGCGTCGAGCAGGATCTGCGCCTCCACCTTCACCAGCTTGCCCTCGGCGTCCGCGTGGTGGCGGTAGCGCAGCAGGGTGGGGTGGCGGTGGGCGTGGCCGAGGAAGGACTCCTCGCGGGTCGCGGTGAGTTTCACCGGGCAGCCGGTCCGCAGCGCGAGCAGACCGAGCGGGAGCTGGAAGCCCTGGTCCTCGCGGTCGGCGGTGGCGCCGGGCACTCCGGTGACGACGACCTTCACGCGTTCCGGTTCGAGGCCGTAGCAGGCGGCGGCCGTGTCGCGGTCGGTGTGCGGGTCGGTGGAGGCGACGTACAGCTCGACGCCGCCGTCGGGTCGCGGCACGGCGAGGCCGGCCTCCGCGCCGATCGGGGCGGGGTCCTGGCGGCCGATGCGGTAGAGGCCCTCGACGACGATCTCGCCGGCCGCGTCCGGGTCGCCGTGGCGCAGCGGGATGTGCCGGATCAGGTTGCCGTCGGGGTGCAGCGGCGCCGCCTCGAAGGCCTGCTCGGGGTCGGTCACCGGGTCGAGTACTTCGTACTCGACGATGACGGCGGCGGCGGCCATGCGCGCGGTGTCGGGGTGGTCGGCGGCGACGGCGGCGATGGGCTCACCGTGGTGGCGTACGACCTCGGAGGCGAACACCGGGCGGTCGGGCCTGCCCCGGCCGTGCAGGGCGGCGCCGGGCACGTCCTCGTGGGTGACGACCGCGCGGACGCCGGGCATCTCGCGCGCGTGGCTGGTGTCGATCGACACGATGCGCGCGTGCGGGTGCGGCGAGCGCAGCACGGCCGCCCACAGCAGGCCCTCGGCCCACAGGTCGGCGGCGTACGGGAAGGTGCCCTCCGTCTTGGCACGCGCGTCCACGGACGTCAGCGAGGTGCCGAGGCCGTGCGGCAGTGCCTCGGGCCCCGTGTCGGGTGCCTCGGGTGTCGCGGTCGCGGCTTCGTTGCTCACGCCTGGCCTCCGTCCTGGCCGTACGGCTGCTCCTGGGGGGCGTATCCGTCGTACGCGTCGTGCGCCGCCGCGGGGTTGACCCCGCCGGCGCCCGGGCCCGCCTGGTGCGGGATGCGCGCCTCGTCGGCGTCCTGTGCGGACTGCTCGTGGTCGGCGGCGGTGTGCGCCTCGCGCTCGGCGACGACCTCGCGCACCGCGTCGAGGACCCCGCGGTAGCCGGAGCAGCGGCACAGGTTGCCGCAGAGTGCCTGGCGGGCCTCCAGCTCGGTGGGCGCGGGGTTGCCCTCCAGGAGGTCGTGCACGGTCATCGCCATGCCCGGTACGCAGAAACCGCACTGCACGGCGCCGCACTTGGCGAGCGCCCGCTGCACGTCCGAGGGCTGCCCGTCGGCGGCCAGGCCCTCGACGGTGCGGACCTCGCTGCTCGCGGCGGTGACGGCGGGGACGAGGCAGGAGGCCACGAGCCGTCCGTCGACCTGCACGTTGCAGGCTCCGCACTCGCCCTGGGAGCAGCCGTCCTTGGCGCCCGCGAGGCCGAGCCGTTCACGCAGTACGTAGAGCAGCGATTCGCCGATCCAGGCGTCGGTGACGGGCCGGTCGGCGCCGTTCACGCGCAGGACGTACGAGGCGAGGGGGTGCTCGTCGTGCGGGGGTGCGGCGAGTGCCGCGTCGTCGTCGGAGTCGGCGACTTCGGAACCCTCGACGGCCTCCACGGCTTCGGCGGCTCGGCCGGCTTCGGAGTCCTGCGCGGCCGGGTCGCCGTCCGCCTCGGGCGCCTCCGCGGCCACCGGCTCGGCAACGGCCTCAGGAGCCTCGTGCGGGGCGCCTGCGCCCTCCTGGAGCGCTTCGGCGTGCAGGGCCGCCTGAGCGCCCGTCGACGGCTCCGTGTGGGCCTCTGCGGGGACTTCCTCGGGGGCGCGGGACCAGGCCTCGCCAACGGCCTCCGTCGCCCAGGGCGCGGCCGCGCCGCCGGGGAGCGTGGGAGGCGGTGTGCCGCCCCACTGCTCGACCAGAGCGGACGTGGTGAACTCGCCCGATTCGTCCGGAAGATCGCCGTTGGCGACCGGGATGGACCACTGCCCGGTGACGTCGTGCCCGGACGCCGCGGAGCCTTCCCGCACGGCGTCACGGAAGTCCCACTGCCCGGTGGCGCCCGGCTGGTACGCGAACCGGTCGCCGCCGGTCTCCTGCGGGGCCTGCGCGTTCGGGTCGGGCCACTGGACGGCGTCCGGGGGTACGGCCCAGGTGCCGGTGGCTCCCGGGTCGGTCGCCGCGGCGGGCGGGGACGTCGAGGTGATGTGCGGGGGGACATAGCCGTGGCCGGGCGCCGCAAGCGGGCTGTCCCGGTCCGCAAGGAGGGCGTCGATGCCGCCCTCGGGGAGTTTGACGAAGGCGGTGGCGCCGTCGTCGTAGTCACCCTGCGGCAGCGGCTCCCAGGCTCCGTGGGTGCCGCCCCGGGGGGTGGCCTCTCCGTGCTGGTCGTCGGTCACGACAGTGCCCTCCCCAGTGCTCGTCGGGCCAGTGCGGCGACGGTGCGCCGCAGGTGCAGTACGGCGGGCGGAAGCTGCGGCACGGAGCCGTCCGCCTCCGGTACGGGGTCGGGGATGCAGGCCGCGGCGACGTACTCCCCGAAGGCGGTGAGCGCCTCCGGGACGATCGCCCGGTTGTTGTCCCAGTCGATCAACCGGGCTACCCACGCCTCCGCGTCCAGGGGCCGCAGCGGCATCGGCGCTATGGCACCGACGGCGCACCGCACACCGCGCCGGGCGGGGTCGAGGACGAGCGCCACGGACGCGATCGCGCGGCCGGGGCCGGTGCGTCCCGTCGCCTTCAGGAAGACCTGGGGCGCGTGCAGCAGCGGCACGCGCACGAAGCCGATGAGTTCGCCGCCGCGGAGCATCTCCACGCCGGCGAGCAGATGCGAGACGGGGATCTCGCGGCGGGCGCCGCCCGGACCCGCGATGATCAGCGTGGCTTCCAGTGCGGCCAGCACGGGCAGCGCGTCCCCCGTGGGGGCGGCCGAGGCGATGTTGCCGCCCAGGGTGCCCGCGTTGCGGATCTGCGGCGGACCGGCGGCGCGCGCGGCGGCGGCCAGCGCCGGGATGAGGGCCGCGAAGTCGGGACGGCCCATACGGGCGTGGGTGAGACCCGCGCCGAGCAGCGCGTGTCCGTCCTGGTACTGCCAGCCGCGGATCTCGCTGATCCGGCCGAGGCCGACGAGGGCCGCGGGCCGGAGTTGACCCGCGTTGACCGCGGCCATGAGGTCGGTCCCGCCCGCGACGGGAACGGCGGCGGGCATGGCGGCCAGGGCCGCGACCGCCTCGTCCAGAGAGCCGGGCAGGGTCACGGCCTGCGCCGCCTGCGGTGCGTGCGTGGTCAAACCGGCTGCCCCTTCCCGCTGCCCCACCTGGTCCCACCTGTGTTGCGCGTACGGTACGTGCTGACAGGGCGGACGTGGCAACTCTGGCACATCTTCCCCGGCCCCTGACGCGGGGGTCCGCTAGGAGGCATTCGCCCCCCTCACCAGGGAGATGGTCCGTTTTCGTACGGCATCACCGGTGAGCGTGAATTGCCACTCTTCGGTGACTCCTGGGCGGCTTGTTCCTTGTGGGGTCCTGTGAGCCCCGTGAGCCCCGTGAGGCCTCGTGGGGCGTCGTCTCACACATTCGGGGGCGGCCCCTCGATCGGGCGTCCGAGCACACCGGGCCGCCGCTGCCACGGCAGAGGTCCGGTCGGCGGTCGGTAGGCGACTCCCAGGGCGTCAAGTCGCCCGTAGTGGGCGGTCATCCGCCGCTCGAAGTCGGCGAAGTCCCGTTCCAGCGGGGCGGGCAGGGCGCTCCAGGCGACCTCGGCGAAGGCCGCGAGCCGCGGGAACGCCTGGTAGTCCACGCGCGCGTGGTCCTCCATCACCTCGGTCCACAGGTTGGCCTGGGTGCCCAGCACATGGCGTTTCTGATCCTCCGTGAGCTGCGGCGGAACGGGCTCGAAGCGGTAGACGTCCTCCAGGGTGCGTACGTAGCCGATGGGCACCGGCTCGTCCTCGCCGCCGTCCTGACGGTGGTCCAGGTACACCTGCTGCTCGGGGCACATGACGACGTCGTGGCCGGCCTGCGCGGCCGTGATGCCGCCCTGGTAGCCGCGCCACGAGGAGACGGCCGCGCCGGACGCGAGACCGCCCTCCAGGATCTCGTCCCAGCCGATGAGCCGTCGTCCGCGCGCGGTGAGCCAGTCGTCGAAGTGCCGGATGAACCACGCCTGCAGCCCGTCCTCGTCGGCGAGTCCGAGTTCCTTGATGCGGGCCTGCGCGGCGGGCGACTGACGCCACTGGTCCTTGAGGCATTCGTCGCCGCCGACATGGATGAACTCCGAGGGGAACAGGTCGAGGAGTTCCTCGAAGACGCCCTCGTAGAAGCGCAGGGTGTTGTCGGTGGGGGCGAGTACGTTTGCGGAGATTCCCCAGTTGTCCCAGACGGAGAGGGCGGAACCCCCCTCGGTGGAGGCGGTGATGACGTCGGTGTTGCCGAGTTCCGGATACGCGGCGATGGCAGCCTGCGAGTGGCCCGGGATGTCGATCTCGGGGACGACGGTGATATGCCGCTCGGCGGCGTAGGCGACGATCTCGCGGATGTCGTCCTGCGTGTAGAAGCCCCCGTGCGGCTTCTCCTCCCACAGGGGCGAGGCGCGATGGCCGAATTTCGTGCGCGCCCGCCAGGCCCCGACCTCCGTCAGCTTCGGGTACCGCTTGACCTCGACCCGCCAGCCCTGGTCGTCCGTGAGGTGGAAGTGGAAGACGTTCAGCTTGTGCGCCGCCATCAGATCCAGATAGCGGAGCACACCGTCCTTGGGCATGAAGTGCCGGGAGACGTCGAGCATGAGGCCACGCCAGCGGAAGCGGGGTGAGTCCTCGATGATCTGGTGCGGGATGCCGTACGTGATTCCCGACCGTACGGGAGCGCGCCGGAACGCTTCGGGGCCGAGCAGCTGACGCAGGCTCTGGGCGCCCCAGAAGACGCCGGCCGGGCCGCCGCCGCGGATCTCGACGCCTTGGCCTGCGATGACGCTCAGCCGGTACGCCTCCGGCTCCAGCGTGTCGTCCAAGGTCAGGCGTACGCAGTCACGGGCGCCCTCCGGTCCCGGCCGCAGCGGCAGGCCGAGGGCCGCGCCGAGGGTGGAGCGCAGCCAGCGTTCGGTGGTCTCGGTACCGGGAGCGGCCCACAGGGTCGTCTTCTTGTCGAAGAGGACACCGCAGCGCATGGGGCCCTCGACGGCACGCGGGGCCGGAATCAGATCCGTCTCAACAGTCACGTCAGTCCTTTACCGCTCCGCCCAGTCCGGAGACCAGCCGTCGCTGTACGAGTACGAAGAACACGAGCACCGGAACAGTCATGACCGTGGACGCGGCCATCACGCCTCCCCAGTCGGGCTCGTCCGGCTTGTAGAAGACGAGAAGGGCCATCGGCAGTGTGGACTGGGACGTGTCGCTGATGATGAAGGACTTGGCGAACAGGAAGTCGTTCCAGGCCGAGATGAACGAAAAGACGCTCGTGGCCACAAGTCCCGGGAGGACGAGCGGGAAAAGGATCTGCCAGAGGAATCGCGTCCGGCTCGCCCCGTCGAGGTACGCGGCCTCCTCCAGCGCCTCGGGAACCGCCTTCACGAAACCCCGCAGCATCCAGATGGCGAACGGCAGCGAGAAGGCGATGTGCGGCAGGATCAGCGAGCCCAGCGTGTTCAGCTGGCCGAAGTCGCGCATGAGGAAGAACAGCGGGATGGTCAGGGCCTCCACCGGCACCATCTGCGCGACCAGGAACATGATCAGCAGCGTGGTCCGGAATCGGAAGCGGAATCGTGTCACGGCCGTCGCCGCGAGAAAGGCGATCAGCGCCGAGGCGACGACCACGGAGCAGGCCACCACAAGGCTGTTGAGGAAGTACCGGCCGAATTCCTGTTGTTCGAAGACGCGCCGGAAGGAATCCAGGGAGGGCGAGAGCGTCCAGGGCCGGGGCTCGGTGGACTCGATCTCCCCGGCCGGCTTGAAGGCGCTCAGCACCATCCAGTAGAGGGGGAAGGCGACGACGGCCGCGATCAGCAGGGCCGACACCTCTGCGGCGAGCCGCCACGGACGACGTGGAGCTGCTCCGACGATCCTCACAGTTCCTCCCCCTGCCGCTTCAGCAGCCTCAGGTACACGAGCGTGACGGCCAGCAGGATGGCGAGCGTCACGACGCCGATCGCCGAGCCGAGGCTGTACTGCGAGGAGGCGAACGCCTTCTGGTACGCGTACACGTTCAGCACGAGGTTCTGGCCCGCGATGCCTCCGCCGTTCGTCATCACGTAGATCTGCGTGAAGACCTTGAAGTCCCAGATGACCGACTGGATGGTGACGACGACCAGGATCGGCCGGAGCATCGGCGCCAGGACGGACCGCCAGATCCGCCACTGCGAGGCGCCGTCCAGGGCGGCGGCCTCCAGCACCTCGGCCGGTACGGCGCGGATCCCGGCGTAGACCGTCACCATCACGAACGGGAAGGAGCACCAGACCACTTCGAGCAGCACGAGGGCGAAGGCGCTGTAGCGGCCGTACGTCCATGAGTGGTCGCCGAGTCCGAGGACCCGGTTGACCGGGCCGAAGTCGGGGTCGAAGAGGAGCAGCCAGGCCGTGGAGCCGGTGATCGCCGGGGTGGCCCAGGCGCCGAGCGCGGCCAGCATCAGAGCGAGCCGCGGCAGGGCCCGTACCCGGGTGAGGAGCACGGCGAGCGCGCAGCCGACCGTGAGGGTCGAGACGACGCAGGCCGCCGCGAACAGCACGGTGGCGATCAGTACCTGCCAGAACTCCGCGTCCGCGAAGAGGGTCGCGTAGTTCCCGAAGCCCTGGAAGGTCGTCGGCTCACCGCCGCTGACCTGCGCCTGGGTGTATTCGAGGAACGAGATCAGACCGAGCTGGTAGACGGGGTAGACGAGCAGGCCGCCGAGGACGGCGAGGGCGGGGGCGAGGTAGAGCCAGGGGGTCCAGCCGCCGCCCCGGCGCCGGGGGCCGGTGGGCGCGGCCTTCGCGACGGCGCTGCGCGGGGCCCTCTCGGCGAGGGTGTCGTGCGCGGTCATCCGCTCAGCCCACGGAGGCGAAGGCGTCGTTCATCTTCTTCGCCGCGTCCTTCGAGGCCGCCGCCACGTCCTTCTTGCCGCTGACGACCTCCTGGAACATGGTCGGCAGCACCAGGGAGGCATCGATCTGCGCCCAGGCCGGCGAGGCCGGCACGAACCTGGTGCCCGAGGAGAGCGTCTTCACGAACGGCGCGACGAACGGCTCCTTCGCGGCGACGTCGTCGCGCACATCGGTGAACGTCGGCAGGAAGCCCATGGCGTCGAAGAGTTCGGCCTGCGTCTTCTTCGACGCCAGCCGCTCCATCAGGTCGACGGCGAGGGTGCGGTGGGTGGTGCTCTTCAGTACGCCGAGGTTGTTGCCGCCCGCGAACGCCGGGGCGATCTCCCCCGACTTGAGGCCCGGCAGCGGTACGACCGCGTACTTGCCCTTGACCTTGCCCGCCTCGATCGCCGCATGGCTGAAATCGCCGCCGATGGCCATGCCCGCCTTGCCGGACGCGAAGGCCGTCACGGTGTCGTTGCCGCCCATGCCCGCGCACTTGGCGGCGGGGCAGTTGTCGTCCCCGAAGAGCGAGGTGTAGGTCTTGATGCCCTTCTGCGCGGCCGCGCTGTCGATGGCGGAGGCGTACGAGCCGTCCTTGCCGCCCGCGATCTCGCCGCCGTTGGCCCACACGAAGGGCATCGCGCCGTACGTGTAGGCGCCGCCGACCGCGAGCCCGTACAGGTCGGGCTTCGCCGCGCGGATCTTGTGGGCCGTTTCGATCAACTCGGCCTGTGACTTCGGGGCTTCGAGGCCGAGTTCCTTGAAGAGGTCGGTGCGGTAGTAGAGGGCGCGGACGCCGACGAAGTACGGGACGCCGTAAGTCCTGCCGTCGACCGTCACGGACTGTCTGGCCGTCGGGTCGGTGTCCTTGGCCTCGCTCCAGTCGGTGAAGTCCTTGGTGACGTCGGCGAGTCCGCCGTCCTTGACGTATCCGGCGGTGTCCGTGTTGCCGTACTCGATGACGTCCGGGGCGCTCTTGGGGTCGTTGAAGGCGGCCTTGATGCGCTGGGCGCGGGTCTCCACGGGGATGTACTCCACGGTGACGCCGGCGCCCTTGTGGGCCTTCTTGAAGGCGGCGACCGTCTTGTCGACGACCTGCTGCTTCGGCTTGTTGCCGACCTCCTGGAAGAGCCAGACGCGCAGCGTGCCGGTCTGCTCGTCCTTGCCGGAGGAGGAGTCGTCGGAGGCCTGGGGGGCGCAGGCGGTGGCGGTGAGGCCCGCGAGGGCGAGGGCGGCGGCTGCGGCGGCCGTTCGGACAGAGAGCTTCATCGAGCGTCCTCCGGTGGGGGTGCGTTGCAACATGCGCAATGACGGTTTTGCTCTGCACAACACCCCGGAGGCTATGGACTACATGAACATGCCCACAAGAGGTCTCAACCACTCTGTGACCACCCGACGCACCCCGTGCAACGCCGGTGCAGCACAAAGGCCCCCGGGGCGCACCAAAACGCGCCTCGGGGACCTCGTGCGGATCAGTCGTTCAGCGGGAGGGACCGACGGACAGCGGGCGGAGCGCCCACCCGATCCGGCCGGCGGAGCGGCTACTTGCCCTTGCCGTCCTTGCCGTCCTTGCCCTTGTCGCCACCGGCGTTCATGGACTCGTAGATCTCCTTGCACATGGGACACACCGGGTACTTCTTCGGGTCGCGGCCCGGGACCCACACCTTGCCGCAGAGGGCCACGACGGGCGTGCCGTCGAGGGCGCTCGCCATGATCTTGTCCTTCTGGACATAGTGGGCGAAGCGCTCGTGGTCACCGTCGCCGTGCGACGTCTGCGGCGTCGGCTCTACGAGGGTCCCCGTCCCAGTACCTCGCTGGGGCTGGGTCTCAGGCTCAAGAGTGCTCATGACTGCAAGAGTACTGAAGCTCACAGAGGTCATCACAGTGGTCAGTTGAGCGAAGGGTCGTCCGGGTACGTGGCCACCATCGCCAGCTCGTTGCGCTGGCGGCGCAGGACCTCGCGCCAGAGGCGTTCCGGGGAGGGGGAGGAGACGTCTCCGGGCTCGGACTCGACGACGTACCAGGCGCCGTCGGTCAGCTCGTCCTCCAGCTGGCCCGGGCCCCATCCGGAGTAACCGGCGAAGATCCGCAGCGAGCCCAGCGCGGAGGCGAGCAGCTCGGGCGGCGCCTCCAGATCGACGAGGCCGATCGCGCCGTGCACGCGCCGCCAGCCGAGCGGGGTCTTCTCCCCGGACGCTCCGCCGGGGATGACCGCGACGCCGAGCGCCGAGTCGAGGGAGACCGGGCCGCCCTGGAACACCACACCGGGTTCGCCGGCCAAGTCCGCCCAGGCCTCCAGGATGTCGCCCACGTCGACCGGGGTCGGGCGGTTGAGGACGACGCCGAGCGAGCCCTCCTCGTCGTGGTCGAGGAGCAGCACCACCGCGCGGTCGAAGTTCGGGTCCGCCAGGGCGGGCGTGGCCACGAGCAGCCGCCCTGTGAGCGAGGACACCTCGGTCATGCCAGACATGATCCCGCATCTTCCCCGCCGACGGGGAGGCAATACCCGTACCGGAGTGAACGCAGCTCAGGGCGTGCAGATGCAAGAAGAGCGCGCACGCGCACCGGTGACCCCGTGTGCCCGATTAGGAACGGTTCGTGTTGTGGCAAAGCTATGACGTAGCTGGGCCGTCCCTGGGCTTACAGAAGGGGGGTGGGCGGCCATTACCCTTGCTGCTTCGGCTCCTGTACCACTGGACCGCCGACGCCACCTGCCCAACTCATCGGAACGCGAGATACATGACCGTCAACGGCTCAGACGATGTACTGCTTGTCCACGGCGGAACCCCGCTCGAGGGCGAGATCCGGGTCCGCGGTGCGAAGAACCTCGTACCGAAGGCCATGGTCGCCGCCCTGCTGGGCAGCGAGCCGAGCCGGCTGCGCAATGTTCCCGACATCCGCGACGTCCGTGTCGTACGCGGGCTGCTGCAGCTGCATGGTGTGACGGTCCGTCCGGGCGAGGAGCCGGGCGAGCTGGTGATGGACCCGTCGCACGTGGAGAGCGCGAACGTCGCCGACATCGATGCCCACGCGGGGTCGAGCCGTATCCCGATCCTCCTCTGCGGTCCGCTGCTGCACCGCCTCGGGCACGCGTTCATCCCGGGCCTGGGCGGCTGCGACATCGGCGGCCGGCCGATCGACTTCCACTTCGAGGTGCTGCGGCAGTTCGGCGCGACGATCGAGAAGCGGGCGGACGGCCAGTACCTGGAGGCCCCGCAGCGGCTGCGCGGCACGAAGATCAAGCTGCCGTACCCGTCCGTGGGCGCCACCGAGCAGGTGCTGTTGACGGCCGTCCTCGCGGAGGGCGTCACCGAGCTCGCCAACGCGGCGGTCGAGCCGGAGATCGAGGACCTGATCTGCGTCCTGCAGAAAATGGGCGCGATCATCGCGATGGACACCGACCGCACCATCCGCATCACCGGGGTCGACTCCCTCGGCGGCTACACCCACGCGGCCCTCCCGGACCGCCTGGAGGCCGCCTCCTGGGCTTCCGCGGCGCTGGCGACCGAAGGCGACATCTACGTCCGCGGCGCCCAGCAGCGCTCGATGATGACGTTCCTGAACACCTACCGGAAGGTCGGCGGCGCCTTCGCGATCGACGACGAGGGCATCCGCTTCTGGCACCCGGGCGGCCAGCTCAAGTCGATCGCGCTGGAGACGGACGTCCACCCCGGTTTCCAGACCGACTGGCAGCAGCCCCTGGTGGTCGCGCTCACCCAGGCGACGGGCCTCTCGATCATCCACGAGACGGTCTACGAGTCCCGCCTCGGCTTCACCTCCGCGCTCAACCAGATGGGCGCACACATCCAGCTCTACCGCGAGTGCCTCGGCGGCTCGAACTGCCGCTTCGGCCAGCGCAACTTCCTGCACTCCGCGGTCGTCTCGGGCCCGACCCGCCTGCAGGGCGCCGACCTGGTCATCCCCGACCTCCGCGGCGGCTTCTCGTACCTGATCGCGGCCCTCGCGGCCCAGGGCACCTCCCGCGTGCACGGCATCGACCTGATCAACCGCGGCTACGAGAACTTCATGGAGAAGCTTGTGGAGCTGGGCGCGAAGGTGGAGCTGCCGGGCAAGGCGCTCGGCTAACCGAGACTCACCGCTCCGGCCCGGAGCAGCGCCGGTCTCGGCTGGGGGTCCGGGGGTCATCCCCCGGATAGACACAGCATGGAGAAGCTTGTGGAGCTGGGCGCGAAGGTCGAGCTGCCGGGCAAGGCGCTCGGCTAGTCATCGCAGTAGTCACGGTCGTACGTACGACGATGGGGCGGCCCCTGGTGAAGGGGCCGCCCCATTGGCGTTACTGCGTGCCGTGTGCGCCCGTCCCGAGGCGCACGAACGGACTTACTTGCCCTTGGCGGCTTCCTTGAGCTTGCTGCCCGCGGAGACCTTCACGCTGTAGCCGGCCGGGATCTGGATCGGGTCGCCGGTCTGCGGGTTGCGCGCGGTGCGAGCGGCACGGTGGGTGCGCTCGAAGGTCAGGAAGCCGGGGATGGTGACCTTCTCGTCGCCCTTGGCGACGATCTCGCCGACGGTCTCGGCGAAAGCGGCCAGAACGGCGTCGGCGTCCTTGCGAGTCACCTCGGCACGGTCGGCCAGCGCGGCCACCAGCTCACTGCGGTTCATGTCGTTACTCCCGTGTTCTTCTTGCCGTTGAGGCGTGCCACGCGGCGGAGCCGCATGTCGGATGCGGCGAAGCCGATGTTGCCAGGGTCCTCGGTCGGTCCCCGGACCCGGGTCCGTAGCCAGACCCTCGCGCCCGAAGACGCATCCTGCCCCCACCTGCGGCGGGAAAGCCAATCCGGCACCCCTGGGAGTCACACGAACACCCTTGGGAGTCACACGAAAAGCGCCACTGCCTCAGTGTGGTGACGCTCCGTGCGCTCCCGGCACCGGGCCGCAGGGCCTGGAGGCCTGAGCCTGGCCGCCACCTTAGGGGGCGGCCAGGAGCCCAGTGTCACGCGACGCGCCGTGTCCCGGCGGTCGTGGCAACCGTCACAGGCCTTACGCCCGCTCGGATCAGGCAGTTGAGACGGTTCAGGCGGTCGCGCTGCCCGCCTCGGTCACGCCCGCCGCCTTCGCGGCGTTGCGCACCGCTCCGGCGACCGCGCCCGCGACCTTGTCGTTGAAGACGCTGGGGATGATGTAGTTCGGGTTGAGCTCGTCCTCGGTCACCACGTCCGCGAGGGCGGTCGCGGCGGCCAGCATCATCTCCGTGTTGACCGTGCGGGACTGGGCGTCCAGGAGGCCGCGGAAGACGCCCGGGAAGACCAGGACGTTGTTGATCTGGTTGGGGAAGTCCGAGCGGCCGGTGGCCACGACCGCCGCCGTCTGACGGGCGATCGCCGGGTCGACCTCGGGGTCGGGGTTCGCGAGCGCGAACACGATGGCGCCTTCGGCCATGGCGGCCACGTCGTCGCCGTCCAGCACGTTCGGGGCGGAGACGCCGATGAAGACGTCCGCGCCGCGCACGGCCTCCTTCAGCGTGCCCGTGAGGCCCTCGGGGTTGGTGTTGTCGGCGATCCAGCGCAGCGCCGAGTCGGGGGCCGCGTCGACGAGGTCCGAGCGGTCCGCGTGCACGACGCCGTGGATGTCGGCGACGACCGCGTTCTTGACGCCCGCGGCGATCAGCAGCTTCAGGATGGCCGTACCGGCCGCGCCCGCGCCGGACATGACGACGCGGATGTCGCCGATGGCCTTGCCCGCGACGCGCAGGGCGTTCGTGAGGGCGGCGAGGACGACGATCGCGGTGCCGTGCTGGTCGTCGTGGAAGACGGGGATGTCCAGGGCCTCGCGCAGCCGGGCCTCGATCTCGAAGCAGCGCGGCGCGGAGATGTCCTCCAGGTTGATGCCGGCGAAGCCCGGCGCGATCGCCTTGACGATCGCCACGATCTCGTCGGTGTCCTGGGTGTCCAGGCACAGCGGCCAGGCGTCGATCCCGGCGAACCGCTTGAAGAGGGCCGCCTTGCCCTCCATGACCGGCAGGGCAGCCTTCGGACCGATGTTGCCGAGGCCGAGTACGGCCGAGCCGTCGGTCACGACCGCAACGGAGTTGCGCTTGATGGTGAGGCGTCGGGCGTCCTCGGGGTTCTCGGCGATCGCCATGCACACGCGGGCCACGCCCGGGGTGTAGATCATCGAGAGGTCGTCACGGTTGCGGATGGGGTGCTTCGACGCCATCTCGATCTTGCCGCCGAGGTGCATCAGGAACGTACGGTCGGAGACCTTGCCGAGCGTCACGCCCTCGATGTGACGCAGTTGCTCGACGATCTCGTCGGCGTGCGACGTGGAGGTCGCCGCGATGGTGACGTCGATGCGGAGCTTCTCGTGGCCGGATGCGGTCACGTCGAGACCGGTCACCGAGCCTCCGTGGGACTCGACGGCTCCGGTGAGCTGGGAGACCGCGGTTCCGCTCGCGGGCACCTCCAGCCGGACCGTCATCGAGTAGGAGACGCTGGGCGCCGTTGCCATGGCCGACTTCCTCTGCTTTCACCGGGTACTGCTCGTGTCGCGGGTATGCCGTCCGATCGTCGCACCTACCGCGCAGTACGCGGTAGCCGCCCCGGATTGCGAACGTTTTGGTCGCGACCCGGTTTCACTTTCGGAAAACAGATTCCACCATACGAGAGCACAACGGGAACATGCGAGTAGTCCAGAAGACAACAAAGAGGTCCACGTCACGTGGTGACGTGGACCTCTTGTCGTTCAGTGGCACCGACCCGCCATGCTCGCCTCGCGGCAAGTGGTCGCTCGTAGCGACGAAGGTTGGGCCCGGGGGCTTGGATCGAGCCGGTGCCACACCCAGGCTAACAAACAGATCCCGTAAGGCCATTCCCGTACCGGAAGTTCATTTCAGCGACCACCCGGTCGGTCCCACGGGGCGCTCACCCGGTCAGTCCCGCAGCAGATCCGGCACCCCGTTCCCGTCCGGCGCGTCCCGGTCCGCCGAGACGACCGTGAGCTGCTGCGTCGCGCGGGTCAGCGCGACGTACAGGACGCGCAGCCCCGCGGGCGACTCGTCGGCGATCTCCGCGGGCGAGACGACGACCGTGGCGTCGTACTCCAGTCCCTTCGCCTCCAGGCTGCCGAGCGCCACCACGCGCTCCCCGAGCCCGGCGAGCCAGCGCGCGGCCTCCTCCCGCCGGTTCATCGCGACGACGACGCCGACGGTGCCGTCGACGCGGTCCAGCAGCCGGGCCGCCTCGGCGCGCACGGACTGGGCCAGCGAGTCGCGTACGACGGCGCCGTTCCCGCTGTTCGTGGCCACGAAACGGGGCTCGACGCCCGTGGACCGCACGGCGGACGGGGACGTGGAGCCCGGCATGGCGAGGGCCAGGACCTTCGCGGCGAGCTCGGCGATCTCGGCCGGGTTGCGGTAGTTGACGGTGAGCGTGAAGCGGCGGCGCGGGCGGCTGCCCAGTGCCTCGTCGCGGGCCTCCGCCGCCTCGTCCGGGTCGGACCAGGAGGACTGGGCGGGGTCGCCGACGACCGTCCAGGTGGCGTGCCGGCCCCGGCGCCCGACCATCCGCCACTGCATGGGCGTGAGGTCCTGCGCCTCGTCGACGATGACGTGCGCGTACTCGGTGCGCTCCTGCGCCAGGCGCTCGGCGCGCTCGCGCTGCGTCTCCTCGCGCGTCGGCATCAGCTCCTCCAGGCCGGTGAGCTGGTCGAGCGGGTCGAACTCGCGCCGCTTCTTCGGCCGGACCGGGCTGCCGAGGACGGCCTGCAGCTCGTCGAGCATCGCCACGTCGTGCACGGAGAGCCCGTCGCGCTTGAGGGAGCGCGCCACCCGCCGCACCTCGCCGGGGTTGAGGATCCGCCGTGCCCACCGCCCCAGGCGCCGTTCGTCGGCCATCGCGGCCAGCACACCGCGCGGGGTCAGCTCCGGCCACCAGGCGTCCAGGAAGGCGATGAAGCTGTCCTCGGAGGCGACGTCCTCGTCGAACGACGAGCGCAGCTCGGCGGCCAGCTCCGGGTCGCTGTGCCGGCTGCCCGCCCCGGACTGCGACCAGAGCGCGTCGAGCAGCAGCTTGCGGGCGCGCGGGCGCAGCAGGTTGACCGGCGCGGTCCCGCTGAGCGCGTTGTGCCGGACGCGGTCCAGCTCGGCGGCCTCCAGCTCCAGACGGCGGCCGAAGGCGACGACACGGAGACGGGAGGGGGTGCCTGCGGGAGCCCCCGGCTCACGGCCGTCCTCCTCGTCCTCACCGAACGCGAGCTGCTGTTGCTGCCGTACGGGAACGGGCGCCTCCAGCGCGCCCCGCGCCGCCTTCCGCAGCACCTTCAGCATCCGGTACGAGCCCTTGGCGCGGGCCACGGCCGGGGAGTCGTACAGCGTGGCCTCCGCGCCGTCGACGAGCGAGCCGATGGCGCGGATGGCTACCTGGCCCTCCTCGCCGAGGGACGGCAGGACGCCCTCCGTGTACGCCACCAGCAGCGGCGTGGGCGAGACGATGAGGATGCCGCCCGCGTACCGGCGGCGGTCCTGGTAGAGGAGGTAGGCGGCGCGGTGCAGGGCGACCGCCGTCTTGCCGGTGCCCGGGCCGCCCTCCACGTACGTCACGGACGCGGCGGGCGCGCGGATCACCAGGTCCTGCTCGGCCTGGATCGACGCCACGATGTCCCGCATGGTGTGGCTGCGGGCCTGGCCGAGGGCGGCCATCAGGGCGCCGTCGCCGACGACAGCGAGCTCGTGTCCGTCGAGGGAAGCTTTCAGCTCCGGACGCATCAGGTCGTCCTCGACACCGAGGACCTTGCGCCCCTTGGAGCGGATGACCCGGCGGCGCACCACACGGCCCGGGTCGACCGGCGTCGACCGGTAGAACGGCGCCGCCGCGGGCGCCCGCCAGTCGATGACGAGCGGGGAGTAGTCCGTGTCGAGGACGCCGATACGGCCGATGTGGAGCGTCTCCGCGACGTCCGCCGTGCTGTCCGGGCGCACCGCGCCCTCGGCCGGCTCCACCGCCGTGTACGCCCCGTCCGGGCCCTTCTTGCCGTCCCTGCCCAGGAGCAGGTCGATCCGGCCGAAGAGGAAGTCCTCGAACTCGTTGTTGAGGCGGTTGAGGTGGACGCCCGCCCGGAACACCTGGGCGTCCCGTTCGGCGAGCGCACCGGGCGTACCGACCTGACCGCGCTGGGCGGCGTCGTTCATGAGGAACTCCGCCTCGTGGATCTTCTCCTCAAGACGCCGGTACACCCGGTCCAGGTGTTCCTGTTCGACACTGATCTCCCGGTCGCGTACCGAGTCCTGGGCGGACTTTCGTACGGAGTCCTGAGCTGAGGACTCACCGACCGGACCGACCGCGGTTTCCTGCTGAACCTGAGCGGCCACCGGGCCCCCTTCTGACGTGCATGGCAGCCGTCAACCGTACGCGAAAGGGGGCCGTGCAGGCTACGCGTCCGCCCCGGGTCGCTCGCGCGCCGACCCGGGGCGGTTGCCCTGTTCCCTCTCGCTACGCCTTCGCCTGGACCTCGACGAGGCGCTTGCCGCCGAACGTCATGACCTCGAAATGGTCGATCTGGTTGGGCGAGAAGGCCGCGCCGCCGTGCACGTAGAGCGGCAGCTTCGCCTCCTCGGACTTGGCGTTGGCAATGCCGTAGCCCCAGTTCGGGACGGCCCAGGAGGTCACCGTCTCGCGCTCGCCGTTCTTGCCCACGGCGATCAGGGAGCACCTCTCGGGGCCCTTGACGTTCTTCAGCTGCAGAACGGCGTGGGTACCCCAGTCCTTCTTCTCCACGGCGACCACGGCGGATACGCCGGTGCTCTTGTCCGTGGCGGCCACCTTGTCGGTCATGACCTCGAACGCGGCCTTGGCCGGGCTGGTGGCGTGCGCCTGCGGCGGCATCGTGGAGCTGCTGTCGCCGCCATTCACCGCCATCACGGTGAGCGGGCCGCCGATGATCAGCGCGGCCGCGGCCGCCACCAGGTACATTCCGCGCCGGCGCTTGTGGGCGCGCCGCATGGAGACCTCGTCCACCAGCCGTTCGGCAAGCTGTGGACTCGGCCGGGCGGCCAGGGACTCGCCGATGGCCGGGGTGCCCTGGGCGGCGGGGAGGTCCGCGAGGGCAGCCAGCATGGGTTCCATCCCGGCGAGCTCGTCGAGCTGCTGGGCGCACCACTCGCACGTGGCGAGGTGTGCCTCGAAAGCGGTTGCCTCGGCGTCGTCGAGAATGCCGAGCGCGTAGGCGCCGACCGTCTCATGGATGTCACCCGGGCCCTGCTGTGCCTGTGATCCCTGCATGGATCCTGGACCACCCGTTCCGTATCCCCCGTACGTGTTCATGCCGTCACCCCCCGCTCCTCCAGCGCCAGCTTCATGGACCGCAGGGCGTAGAAAACCCGTGAGCGCACCGTGCCACTGGGTATACCCAGGGTCTCGGCCGCCTCATTCACGGTACGTCCTTTGAAGTACGTTTCGACCAGTACTTCCCTGTGAGCAGGGGTCAGGTCGTCCAGCGCGTCCGACAGAGTCATCAGCCACAACGCCTTGTCGATCTCGTCCTCCGCAGGGATGACCTCGAGCGGTGACGGGTCCACCTCCTGCGGCCGGGCCTGCCGGCTGCGGTGGCCGTCAATGACGATGCGCCGGGCAACCGTCACCAGCCAGGGGCGTACCGAACCGGTCGCTCGATTGAGCTGACCGGCGTTCTTCCAGGCACGGATGAGCGTCTCCTGCACGACGTCCTCCGCACGCTGCCGGTCGCCGGCGACCAGCCTGAGGACATAGGCGAGGAGGGGACCCGCATGCTCCCGATACAGCGCACGCATCAGCTCTTCGTCCGGTTCAGGGGACGAGGGTTGCTGGGACATGCGATGTCGGGCCCTTGGCCTGCTTTCATCAGCCACGGCGGAATCCTTGCGCACGCCTACCTCCGGTGTCCGGGGGTTCCCCCAGTCGGTCGCTCATACCCGGGTACGCGTGCGGTCGATGGTGTGTTCAAAGTGTGCGCACATATTTCTTGGGAAATCTGGGAACAGGGTGGTCCGGTCGCGGCACGTGATCGGAAGATCACATAGAGCTGATCATGAGCGGGTGGACCGACCTGCGGGTGCACGGACCGGGCTCGGCTGATCATGCCCGACGGCTCACGCGCGCGCGAGAGCCGCCCTGCGTCGGTGCCGGGCGACCCGTTCCCGGTTCCCGCAGACCTCGCTGGAGCACCAGCGGCGCCGCCGCCCGCGCGAGGTGTCGAGATAGACGATCGGGCAGTGGTCCCCCTCGCACTGGCGCAGGCTGGCGCACGCCACCGGGTCGGTGAGGAGGTCGACCGCGTCCCGGGCCACCACGGCGAGCAACTCCGGGCAGCCGGGCGGCGCGTGCAGCCGACGCCGCAGCGAACCGTCGTCTGCGCGTACGGCCCAGGGGGCGGGCGGCGTGCCCAGCGCCACGGCGTTGACCCGGGCCAGTGCCGCGTCGGCGGGCTGACCGTCCAGTTCTCCGCGCACCAACTGCGACACGTGGCCGCGCAGTTCACGGAAGGAGGCGAGCCAGGCCGCGTCGACCGCCGTGAGCGGCGTCCCCGCGGGCACGAGCCCGGAGCCGGTGATCCAGTTCCGCAGCCGCGCGGCGGAGTCGAGCCGTTCCTCGGGATGGGTGGTCGCCACGAGGTCCAGGCAGATCCGCCCGGAGTCGAACCGCAGTTCGTACGAGGCCGTGGCCGTGGCTGTGCCCAATGCCATGTGCCTGTCACCGCCTTGGGGTTGCCGCCATGAGGGGTCGGTGAAGTGAGGGGATCGGTGAGGTGATCGGTGAGGTGATCCGTGAGGTGATCGCTGAAGGGAGAGGAAGGGTTCCTGGAGACGTTCTGCGAGGCGTGCTGGGTGACGTTCTGCGAGTCCCGTACCCGCTACAGTGCCCCGCTGCACGCGCGGCCGGAAGACCCGCGGCCGGGGAGGTGCCGCGCCCGCCCTGGACGTCCGCTTATGCGGCCGCGCGTCCGGGCCATGTCACCTCCAGCGCGGCGCCGGTTGACTGATCCTCATGACAGCCAACAGCAGCACAGCGACGAGGCGCAGTACCGAGAACGGCGAAGGCCGCCGTACGGCCACCACGGCCGTCCTGGGCGCGGCCGCGATCGCCATGGGCCTGATCGCCGGGGTCTTCTACATCTTCGCCTGCGACATCATGCCGTCGCTGGCCCGCAGCGACGACCGCGTCTACATCGAGGTCATGCAGAACATCAACGACGTGATCCAGAACCCGGTGTTCTTCCTCAGCTTCATGGGCGCGCTGCTCCTCACGGCCGTCTCCGCCTGGCAGTTGCGCGGCTCCCCGTACCGCCGCTGGGTGTGGGCCGCACTGGCGGCGTACACGCTGGCGTTCCTCTTCACGGTCGTCGTGAACATCCCGCTCAACAACGACCTCGCGAACGCAGGCGACCCGGCGAAGATCGCCGACCCGGCCGCCGTGCGCGAGCGGTTCGAGGACCCGTGGGTCGCGTGGAACGTCGTACGGGCACTGCTGTCGACGCTCGCGCTGGCCTGCCTGGCCCGGGCGCTCGTGCTGCACGGGCGGTACGGACGGTCCGGCAGGCGTCAGGCGTCGGAGTACTTGGAGTCGGCCGCCGGGTCGAGCGCGAGCCGGTAGCCGCGCTTGACCACCGTCTGGATGAGCTTGGGCGCCCCGAGGGCCGTACGCAGCCGGGCCATCGCCGTCTCGACGGCGTGCTCGTCCCGCCCGGCTCCGGGCAGCGCGCGCAGCAGTTCGGCGCGGGCCACCACCCAGCCGGGCTGCCGGGCCAGGGCACGCAGCAGCGACATTCCGGCGGGCGGTACGGGCCGCAGCGCCCCGTCGACCAGCACAGCGTGGCCGCGGATCTCGACCCGGTGGCCGGCGATCGGCAGCGTACGTGCGCGGCCCGGGAGTTCCTGGCACAGCAGTTGGACGAGGGGGCCGAGGCGGAAGCGGTCGGGCGAGACGGTGTCCACGCCGTGGGCCTGCAGCGGCAGCGCGGTGACCGGGCCGACACAGGCGGGCAGCACGTCGTGGCGCAGGGCGGCGAGCAGTTCGGGCAGCAGGCCGCGGTCCTCGGCACGGGAGAGCAGAGACGCGGCGGCGGGTGCGCTGGTGAAGGTGAGCGCGTCCACGCCGCGGGTGACGGCCGCCTCGAGCAGCCGGTCCACGGGGCCGAGGTCCTCCGGCGGCAGCCACCGGTACACCGGCACCCCGACGACCTCCGCTCCGGCGACCCGCAGCGACTCGACGAAGCCTGGCAGCGGTTCACCGTGCAGCTGTACGGCGATACGGCGCCCCTCGACGCCCTCCTCCAGCAGCCGGTCGAGCACCTCGGCCATGGACTCGGAGGACGGCGACCACTCCTCGGTCAGTCCGGCGGCCCGTATCGCGCCCTTGACCTTGGGGCCGCGGGCGAGCAGCTCGACACCGCGCATCCGGGCCAGCAGGGACTCGCCGAGCCCCCAGCCGTCGGCGGCCTCGACCCAGCCCCGGAAGCCGATGGCGGTGGTGGCGACCACGACGTCCGGCGCCTGATCGATGACTTCCTTGGTGGCGGCGAGGAGTTCGCTGTCGTCGGCGAGGGGCACGATCCGCAGGGCGGGGGCGTGCAGGACGGAGGCCCCGCGCCGCTGGAGCAGCGCCCCGAGCTCGTCGGCGCGCCGGGCGGCCGTGACTCCGATGGTGAATCCCGCGAGGGGGCCGTGGGCCGGACCGGGGTCCGGGCCGCGGTCCGAGGCGGCGGTGTCCGGCGTGCGGTCCGAGCCGGTGTCCGGCGTCCGGTCCGGGCGCTGCTGTTCGTCGTACATGGCTCTCGTCTCGCGCTAGTCGAGTCGTACGGTGGCGGCCGCTCCCGCACGGCCGGCCAGTTATGGCTGAACCGAGCCTGTCAATGCTCCATGACAGGCTCGGTTCCGCTTTATGTCGTCGGTGTTACGTCACACCTCGGCGTAGCTGAGCTGCGGCTTCGCCTCGGATGCGGCAGCTGTGGCCGGTGTCACTGCGGCCGGGCGGCGAAGGTATACGGCCCAGGTGACCGCGAAGCAGGCGGCGTAGAAGGCGAGGAAGGTGACGAAGGCGCCGGTGCCGGAGTGGTAGGAGAGGAAGGACTGCCGGAAGGCGAGGTTGATCCCTACGCCGCCGAGCGCGCCCACCGCGCCGATGAGCCCCATCGAGGCACCGGAGAGCCTGCGCCCGTAGGACGCGGCCTCTTCGCCCGCCAGCCCCTTGGCGACGGCCTTGGCCTGGAAGATGCCGGGGATCATCTTGTACGTCGAGCCGTTGCCGAGCCCGCTGAGTACGAAGAGCACCACGAACACGCTGACGAACAGCGGCAGCGACTTCTGCATGGAGGCGACGACGAGGACGGCGGTCGCCGCGGCCATGCCGACGAAGTTCCACAGCGTGATCTTCGCGCCGCCGTAGCGGTCGGCGAGCCAGCCGCCGACGGGCCGGATCAGCGAGCCGAGCAGCGGGCCGATGAAGGTGAGGTACGCGGCCTGCAGCGGCGTACGCCCGAACTGGTTGGTCAGCACCTGCCCGAAGGCGAAGCTGTAGCCGATGAACGACCCGAACGTGCCGACGTAGAGGAAGGCCATGATCCAGGTGTGCGCGTCCTTCGCGGCGTCCACGGCGGCACCGGTGTCGTTCTTCACGTTCGCGATGTTGTCCATGAACACGGCGGCGAGAACGGCGGCGACGAGGATGAGCGGGATGTAGATCCCCAGCAGCACGCGCGGCCCGCCGCTCGCGCCGATGATCGCGAGCGCCACGAGCTGGATGACCGGCACGCCGATGTTGCCGCCGCCGGCGTTGAGCCCGAGGGCCCATCCCTTCTTCCGCAGCGGGAAGAAGGCGTTGATGTTCGTCATGGAGGAGGCGAAGTTGCCACCGCCGATTCCGGCCAGCAGCCCGATGAGCAGGAACGTGTTGAACGACGTCCCCGGCTTCATCACGGTGAACGCGGCGATCGTCGGGATGAGCAGCAGGCTCGCCGAGACGATCGTCCAGTTCCGCCCGCCGAAGATCGCTACGGCGAAGGTGTACGGCACCCGTACGACGGCCCCGACCAGCGTCACCATGGACGTCAGCATGAACTTGTCGGCCGGGGTGAGCCCGTACTCGGGCCCCATGAAGAGCACGAGCACGGACCACAGGGTCCAGACCGAGAACCCGATGTGCTCGGACAGCACGGAGAAGAGCAGATTGCGCCGGGCGACCTTCTCGCCGGTCTCCTGCCAGAAGGCCTCGTCCTCCGGATCCCAGTGCTCGATCCAGCGGCCTCCCCTGCTCGATGCGGGGGCTGTACTCGGGGCTGTCATGACGCCTCCACGGTTCTCCGGTGCTCGCTGTCGTACGACGAGTGACTGAATCCGAAGGTAGGGAGGACGCGTTTCCGGCCTGTGGCTACGAGTGACTGGAAGGGAACGTTGCTCTCACTCGGAGCGGGGGGCTTCGGTGAGGACGTCGACGAGTGCCGGGAGGGGCTACTGCTGAGGGGGCTGCCCGTAGGGGCCGGTGGGGGGCTGCTGGCCGTAGGGGGCGGGGGCGTAGGGCTGGGCGGGGTGGGCGGGCTGGGCGGGCTGCGCGTAGGGGCCGGTGGGGGGCTGCTGGCCGTAGGGGGCGCCGGGGGCTGACTGCTGCCCGTAAGGGGTGGGTGTCGGCTGCTGGCTGTAGGGGGCGGAGGCGGAGGGCTGAGCAGGCTGCCCGTAGGGAGCGGGGGCGGGGGCCTGCTGTCCGTGCGGGTTCTGTCCGGCGGCGTACGGGGGCGGCTGCTGGCCGTAGGGGCCGGGGGCGTGCTGTTGGTGGGGCTGCTGCGGGTGGGGCTGGTAGGGCTGGTGGGCGTACGCTCCCGTGCCCGCGCCCGGCGGCAGATACCGCACCCGGCCGTCCTGCTCCGTCACGGGCGTGAACCCGGCGGCGTGCAGGCGCGCCGCGAACTTGGCGTTCCGCTTGCGCGTGACGACGAACCCGATCCCGAGGACGACCATCATGATCGCCCAGAAGATGCCGGCACCGACGAAGTCGGCGGACTCCCCGCCGAGGCGATAGGCGAGCACCACGGACCCGATGCTGACACCGACGACGCCGTACCCCATCCTCTTCTCGGCGTTCTTGCCGGTGAGATCGAAGTTGATCCGGGCCTTGAGCAGCTCCAGCGCGTCGGGAACGACAGGCGGCAGCGAGACCCCGTCCCGTGCCTGCGGATACTGCGCCCAGTTCTGCGCGGCACGCGCCTGGGCCTGCGGGCTGTGATCGGGCAGAACGAGCATCTTCACCGACCCGTTGCGCCCTCCCTGCCGTGCGTCCGCGTACTCGTACCCGAACTGCTGGGCGACGAAGGCGAGCCGGGCCAGCTTCTTCACGGAAGACATGGGAGTGGCGAGCTCAACAGGCTCCCCCGCCGCCATCAACTGCAGCATCTTCTGCACCTGCCGCTTGCTCACCGCTCCAACTCCCCACGCGCCGAACTGGCTTCAACCTTCACGTACGCAACTTGCCCACCGTGTCACGCGGGCGCGCCCCGGCAAAACCGAGCGCCGACCGACTTGACCGGGCCTTGACGAACCCTTGCCACCGGGACGGGCGGACACACAGCCGCCGCACAGTCACTCCGAGCCGCGTGCGGCGAGGTAGACGCGCGTCCGCCCCAGCGACACCGAGGAGGCCCGGAACCGGATGCCGTCCTCTGCCCCGCCCAAGGTGACATCGACCCGCCCGCCGTCCCGACGAACGAGCCCGACCTCCTTTGCCTGAGCGAGCCCCCACCCGTGAACACGCAAAGCCTCCACGCCGACAAGGACGAGGTGGAACTCAAACATGTTGAAGGGCTTCTGCCGCCACTCCGAAGGAGGCTTGGACGGCAGCCGCTCGGTCTCGAACCCCAGGGTGACCGAGTCGCCGCGTTCGTCGAGGTGCACGTAGAAGAGGGAGCAGGAGTCCAGCGACGGAGGGTCCCCGTCGTACAGCTCGCACAGCCCAGCCAAATCCCCGGCGGCCACGAGGAGTTGCAGCCCGTCGAACACGCTCATGCGAAGTAGGTCTTCTCGTCGGTCCCGGGAAGGGAGGTATGCCGTCGGGCATCAACCCTGCTCACGAAGAGATGCCGCCCACCGTCCGCCCCGTCCTCCCGCCCCTTGAAGGCACTCACATGACGGACGACCACCGAGTCACTGCTGCTGAACTCCAGATCCAGCCCCTCACCACCGACCCGCACCCTCATACGCCGCCGCTCACCCCAGGGAACCGCCTCCACCACGGCGACAACCGGAGGCGACCACCGGGCCAGGGCGAGATCCTCCACCGCCAGGAACTCCAGCTGACACTGCACGGTGTCCATCCCCGCGTCGACCCACTCCTGCGGCGCCACCTCGGCGTCAGGAAAGGAGGCCAGATCGACGCGCAGGGTCAGGGTGGGCCCCCGCCAGTTCAAGTTGACCGACCGAACCCGCACTTCACGGATGACGGGGACGTGCCCGTAGGGCACCCGAAGCAAGTCGGAACCAACGAGAAACGCATCAATTGTCATAGCCCCCTCCCCCGCCGACGCCCCAAGTGCACCATCCCCTCTCGAAGTGCGCACCTGTGTACGGCTTACTCGCGCGACCTTTCCCCTCACTCCCACACCAAGTAACTTCGCACCTGCGTACGACTATTGGTGTTGCTGTTGGCACTGGTGCTGGTGTGGCCGTTACGGGGGATGGACATGGCAGGGAATCGGCCGGGGGACTGGCACGTTCTGGACCTGGACAAGGATCCGACGCCGGGTGATCCGGATCGGGTGCGTCATCTGGCGAAGACGTTGCATGACTTCGCGGATGACGTGTCGGATGCGCTGCGCTCGGTGAAGTCGATGGCGGGTGAGGACGCGGTCCTGAAGTGGGCGGGGAAGTCGGCCGAGGCGTTCCAGGACGAGTTCTCGGATGTGCCCAAGCAGCTGCAGAAGCTGAAGAAGTCCTACGAGCTGGCCGGCGATGCGCTGACCGATTACTGGCCCAAGCTGGAGCGCGCCCAGTCCCTGGCCGACAAGGCCCTCGCGAAGGGGCGGGAGGCGCGGGCGGATCTGTCGTCGGCCAAGTCCCGTCTGACGTCGGCTGATTCGTGGGTGACCACGGCGAACAAGGAAGCCGACAAGTACAA
>NZ_JBEXDZ010000089.1:0-36591 GCF_040606085.1 Streptomyces sp. NPDC005485
CCGGAGGGGCTGATTCTCAGCCCGTCCGGCGTTTGAGGACGAGCGCGTCAGCGCGATGCGGGGGAGAGGGGGCGGCAGCCCCCAGGACAACGGGAAGGGAAGGGGCGGAGGGGGCGAAAACCCCCACCCGACCCACGCGTCACCGCCCCGCCAGCGTCACCGCCCGGTCCAGCGCCTGCAGGAACCGGTTGACGGTCACCCGGTCCCGTACCGCGAGCCGCAACCACTGCTCCCCCAGCCCGGGAAACGTGTCCCCGCGCCGCACGGCGAAGCCGAGGGTGCGGAGGTGGGTGCGGACGGTCGCCGCACGGGGGAGCCGTACGAGCACGAACGGCCCCTCGGCGGGCTCGACGACCTCAAGCCCGTCGATGTCGAACTCCCGCAGCCCCGCCACGAGATGGGCACGGTCCGCCGAGACGCGGTGCGCCGCGTGCCCGGCCTCCGCGAGGGCCCGCGCGGACATGCACGCCTCCGCCGCGGCCAGCGCGGGCGTGGACACCGGCCACAGCGGCTGCGCGCGCTCCAGCTCGGCGATCGTCTCGGGCGCGGCGAGGACGTACCCGATCCGCAACCCGGCCAGCCCCCACGTCTTCGTGAGACTGCGCAGCACCACCAGCCCGGGCACGTCCACCCGCCCGGCAAGGGCCTCCCGCTCGTCCGGCACCGCGTCCATGAACGCCTCGTCGACCACCAACGTCCGCCCGGGCCGGGCGAGAGCGGCGATCGAGGCGGCCGGATGCAGGACCGACGTCGGATTGGTGGGATTGCCGATCACGACCAGGTCGGCGTCCTCGGGGACGTCCGCGGGGTCGAGCCGGAAGCCGTCCTCCGCGCGGAGCAGTACCCGGTCGACGGTGTGCCCGGCATCCCGCAGCGCCGCCTCCGGCTCGGTGAACTGCGGGTGCACCACGACGGGCCGGCGGACCTTCAGGGCGCGGGCGAGCAGCACGAAGGCCTCCGCGGAGCCCGCGGTGAGCAGCACCCGTTCCACCGGCAGCCCGTGCCGCGCCGCCACCGCGGCCCGCGCGATCCGCCCGTCGGGGTAGGCGGCGAGGCCGCCCAGCGACTCGGCGATCCGCTCGCGCAGCCACGCCGGGGGCGTGTCCGCGCGGACGTTCACGGCGAGGTCGACGAGCGCGGACCCGTCGTCGAGCACCTCCGCGTCCCCGTGATGGCGAAGATCGTGCGCGCCGCCGGCCCGGTCCTCCGGGTCCTCGGCTCCCTCAGTGCGCATGGGAGTGCGCATGCCCATGGTGCCCGTGTCCATGCCCGTGGTGATGGCCGTCGTCGTCCGGGTGGAAGTGCGGCTGCTGCGGCAGCCCGACCTTGTCCTCGAAACCGGGCAGCGCGATGCGGTACACGCACGAGTCGCAGTTCATCCGCAGATCGCCCTTGACCGCCTCGCGGTAGCGCTCCATCACCAGGTCGAGCAGCTCCGGCTCCGGGCCGATGACATCGGCGGAGTTCACCTCGACCTCCGGGTGGGCGGCAGCCCAGCCCTCGGTCTGCTGCCGTACGCGGTCCGGGAGGATCCCGGTGAAGAGGAAGTACGGCAGGACGACGATCCGCTTCGCCCCCAGCCGCACACAGCGGTCCAGGCCCGACGGCACGTCCGGCGCGGCCAGCGACACGAACGCCGTCTCCACGCCCGCGTACCCCCGGCCCTCCCACAGCAGCCGCGCCGCCTTGTGCACCTCGGCGTTCGCGTCCGGGTCGGTGGAACCGCGCCCGACCAGCAGCACGGTCACATCGGCGCGGTCCTCGGGCGTGCGGGCCGCGCTCGCGCCCAGCGCCTCGTCGAGCCGCCGCTCCAGCACGTTCAGCAGCGACGGGTGCGGGCCCAGCGGACGGCCGTACGTGTACGAGATCCCCGGGTGCCGCTCCTTCTCCCGCGACAGTGCCGCCGGAATGTCCCCCTTGGCGTGCCCGGCGGACACCAGCATCAGCGGAACGGCCGCGAAACGGCGTACGCCCCGCTCCACGAGCTCGGCGACGGCGTCGCCCAGCGGCGGCGGGGACAGCTCGATGAAGCCGCCCGCGACGGGCAGTTCGGGGTGACGGCGCCCCAGCTCCCCCACGAAGTCACGGAAGGCCTCGGCTCCGGCCTCGTCCCGGGTGCCGTGGCCGGCGACGAGCAGGGCGGGGGGAGGGGTAGTCACGAAAGCTCCTTGGATGCGGATACGGGGTGGTACAGGAGGGCGTTGAGCGCGGCCGCGGCGACCGCCGAACCGCCCTTCTCGGACACGTTGCTGACAGCGGGCAGCCCGCTCTCGCGCAGCGCGGCCTTGGACTCGGCGGCGCCGACGAAACCGACGGGCAGACCGATGACGAGCGCCGGGTCGGCGCCCAGGGTGAGGAGTTCCTCCAGGGCGGTCGGCGCGCAGCCGATCACCCAGAGAGCGCCGGGCCCGACCTCCTCGTAGGCGAGCCGGATCGCGTGCGCCGAACGGGTCAGCCCCGGCCCGGACCTGGCGTCCTTGAGACGGCAGACGGTGTCGCGCCGGGTGATCCCGGCGGCCACCATCTCGACGTCCACGACGACAGGCGCCCCGGCGTGCAGCGCCGCGTGCGCCTTCTCCAGCGCGCCCTCGTCGGTGACGAGGTCGGCCGCGTACTCAAGGTCGGCCGCGGAGTGGATGACCCGCTCCACGACCGCCCGGGTCAGCGGCGGGAAGTGCGCGGTGTCCAGGCGGGCACGCAGCCGCCGGAAGGACTCCTGCTCGATGGGGTGCACGACCCGGTGCTCGGGCGCGAACTCCGCGCCCACCGGGCCGACTTGGCTCACCTGAGTCACTTGGGCTCCTCCTGCCAGCGGTAGCCGCGCGGTGTCACCATGCGCCCGGCGATCTCACGGGTCGCCGTGTTGCCCACGGTCACGACCGTCATCATGTCCACCGTCGCCGGATCGAGTCCTGCCAGCGTGGTGAGGCGGCTGGATTCGTCCGCACGTGACGCGTTCCGTACGACACCCACCGGCGTCGCCGGCTCCCGGTGCCCGGCGAGGATCGCGAGCGCCTTGGGGAGCTGCCAGTCGCGGCCCCGGCTGCGCGGGTTGTAGAAGGTCACGACGATGTCGGCCTCCGCGGCCGCCCGCACCCGCCGCTCGATGACCTCCCAGGGAGTGTGCAGGTCGGAGAGGCTGATCGACACATGGTCGTGGCCGAGCGGCGCGCCCAGGATCGCCCCGGCCGCGAGCGCCGCCGTGACACCCGGCACCCCCACCACGTCGATGTCGTCGGACGCCTCGGCCAGCGCCGGGGACGCCATCGCGTACACGCCCGCGTCACCGCTGCCGATCAGCGCCACGGCCTGCCCGCGCCGCGCCTCGGCCACCGCCGTGCGGGCCCGCTCCTCCTCGGCGCCCAGCCCGGATTCCAGGACGCGGGTGCCGGGCCGCAGCAGATCGCGGATCTGGTCGACGTACTGGTCGAGCCCGACGAGCACGGAAGCCCGCCGCAGCTCCTCCTTGGCCCGCGGAGTGAGCAGATCGCGTGCGCCCGGGCCGAGTCCGACGACCGCGAGACGGCCGCGCGCCGTCCGGCGCACGACCGCGCAGGTCGCCATCGCGGGCAGGCCGTCAGCGCGCTCCGACTTCCGCTTGGGCACGAGGAGTTCACCCCCGCCCACGAGAGCGGCGGCCTCCGCCACGGACGGCGTACCGACGGCGGCCAGTGGCGCGTTTGAGGGGTTCGGTACGTCGACCGCCGCCAACTCCTCGGCGCCGTACGTCACCACGGGCACCCCGAGCCGCGCGGCAGCCCCGAGGATGCCGGGCTCCTCGGCCTTGGCGTCGACGGTCGCCAGCTCGGCGACGGACCGCACGGACAGCCCCGCATCCCGCAGCGCCGACTCGACGAGCCCCAGCACCTCGTCCACCGCAGCGCCCTTGGACGCGCCGACACCCACGACCAGGGACGGCGGCCGCAGCACGACCTGCCGCTCGGCCGGCTCGACCAGACGGTCGGTGACACGAATCGCGTACGCCCCCCGGTCCGCGACCGGCAGCGCAGGCAGCGGCCACGCCGACTCGGCGTCCAGGGCGACGGGTTCACCGTCCAGCAGAGCCCGGGACACCCCGGCGACATCGCCCTCGACGGGGAGGCCCAGAGTGTCCAGCCCCGGCACGCCCACCGCGTCGGTCGCCGTGGTCACCACCGGCTCGGCCCCCAGCAACTCGCCCACCTCGCGGGCGAGTTCGTTCGCACCGCCCCCGTGACCGCCGACGAGGGACACGGCGAACCGCCCCGCCTCGTCGACGCACACGACACCGGGGTCGGACGTCTTGTCGCCGAGCAGCGGCGCGACCAGCCGCACCACGGCCCCCGTGGCGAGGAAGCACACGAGCTGCTCGCACTCCGCGAAGGCGCGCTCGACGGCGTCCCGCAGCGGGCCGTCGTAGACCCGGGTACGGGCGGGCCAGGCCGCGACCAACCGGTCACGGGCCGCGGCGCCCGCCGCAGTCGCGGAGATGAGGCCGATCACAGGGAGACTCCTTCACTGGAGCTGCTGGAGCTGCTGGAACTGCCGGCAGCATCGGGGTTGTTGGGACCGCCGGCGCCGGATGCCGGGGGCCGCACGCCCCACAGCAGGAACACCGGGTTGGTGGCCGCGAGCCGGCTGACGTCGCCCGGCAGCGGTGCGAGCCGGGACGACTGCAGCAGGACACCACCGCAGTCGAACCCGGCACCGGTCAGCGCGTCGCGGGCCGCCGGAACCCGGTCGAGCGCGGCCATCGCCACGACGACCGAGCGGCGGGCGCGCCGCGCGCAGGCCATGACGATGGCGGGCAGTTCGCGCCCCCCACCGCCGATGAACACGGCATCCGGGTCGGTCAGATCGGTCAGCACGGTGGGCGCCGCGCCGTGCACGACGTGGACGTCGACGCCGTGTGCCGCGGCGTTGGCGCGGATCCGGTCCACCCCGTCCCGGGTCTTCTCGATCGCGGTGACGGCGGCACCGAAGCGCGCGCACTCGACGGCGACGGACCCGGAACCCGCACCCACGTCCCAGATCAGATCGCCGAGATGCGGTCCCATCCGGGCCAGCGCCAGCGCCCGTACCTCGAACTTGGTGATCATCGAGTCGCGGTGCGTGAACTCGTCCTCGGCCAGGGCCCACCGGTCGGGCGCCGGCGGCGGCCCGGCGACCGTGCGCACCGGCGCCAGGGCGCGCGACTCGTCGAGGCACAGGACGACGCTCAGCGCGGACCCCCAGTCGCGGGCCGCGGCCTCGGCGGGCGTGACCCGCTCCACGCGTTCGTGCTCGGGGTCGCCCAGGGAGCTCGCGACGACGAGGACACGCTCGCCGGAACGGTAGGCGAGACCGGCGCCCAGTTCGGCGGGCCCGGCACCGGGGCCGGTCAGCACGGCGACCTTCGGGTACGAGCGGCAGGCGTGCAGGGCGCTGCGCAGGTCACGCCCGTGGGCGCTCACCACGACGGCGTCGTCCCAGGGCAGCCCGAGCCGTGCGAAGGCGGTGGCGACGGACGACACACCCGGGTGCACGTCCAGCCGGTCGGAGCCGAAGCGCTCGGCCAGCGCCCGCACGATCCCGAAGAACCCGGGATCACCGGAGGCGAGCACGACGACCCGCTGCCGGTCCGGCCATTCCTCGATCCGCTCCGCGTCCGGCTGTTCCTTGATCCGCTCCGCGTCCGGCCGTTCGCTGTGCGGCTCTTCCGCGTCCGGCCGTGCCGGCCCGGACCGCTGCTTCTCCAGGTGCTGCTCGATCGCGTCCAGCGCGGGCGCGAGCGGACCCAGGACGACCCGCTGCGCCGCGTCCGGCAGCCGCGCGGCCTCCAGGTGCCGCCGTGCGCCCACGACGAGCCCCGCCTCGGCCAGGGCGGCCCGGGCGTCCCGGGAGAGCGACGCCCCCGTCCCCGTACCGACGACCGTGATCACGACGGACTGCCCTTCCGCGCCGCCCGCAGTTCCGCGCGCGCCTGGGGGTCGGCCTTGCGGAAGCCGTGGAAGTGGCCGGGGTGGTACAGGTGCGAGCGGGTGCCGCTCGCACCAAGCGCCGGACCGACCAGGAACAGCGTGTGCTTCCACAGCTTGTGCTCCTTGACCGTCTCCTCCAGGGTGCCGATCGTGCACGTGACGATCAGCTCCTCCGGCCAGGTCGCCTGGTAGGCGACCACGACGGGCGTCGAGGTCGGATAACCGCCCTCCAGCAGCTCCCGCACGAGCTGCCCGCTGCGCGCCGCCGACAGGAACAGCGCCATCGTGGTGCCGTGCCGTGCGAACTCCCGTACCTCCTCGCCGGGCGGCATCGGCGTCTTGCCGCCGCCCAGCCGGGTGAGGATCACGGACTGCGCGACCTCGGGGATCGTCAGCTCGCGCTGTGCGAGCGCGGCGACGGCGGAGAAGGAGGAGACGCCGGGGATGATCTCGGTCGCGACGCCGATGTCCGTGCACCGGTCGAGCTGCTCCTGCGTACCGCCCCACAGGGCCGGGTCGCCGGAGTGGATGCGGGCGACCTTCAGTCCCTCGGCCGCGGCCCGCTCGTACACGGACACCACGTCCTCCAGGGACATGGTCGCCGAGTCCAGGATCTCCGCGCCCTCGCGCGCGTGGTCGAGGACCTCCGCCTGCACCAGGCTGGCCGCCCAGATCACGACGTCGGCCTCGGCGATGGCGCGGGCGGCACGGAACGTCAGCAGGTCGGCGGCGCCGGGGCCGGCACCGACGAAGGTCACCTTGCCGGTGGGGGCATCGGCCATGGGATTCGGTCCTCTCTTACAGCTCTCACAACAAATGCAACAAAAGCAACAAGTCAGTGCGTGATCAGGCGTTGGACATGCGTGAACGGGGGTTGATCGGATAGCAAGAGCACATGGCGGTCCTCGTCGCGCTCGGCGCGTTCCTGATGACGCTGGCCGGCGGCTGGACGGCACAGCGTGTGACCGACCGCCGCCACCTGGTGCTGGGTCTGGCCGGCGGGCTGATGCTGGGCGTGGTCGGCCTGGACCTGCTGCCGGAGGCGCTGGCGGCGGCGGGCGACGAGGTCTTCGGCGTACCGGCCGCGCTGCTGCTGTTCGTGGCGGGCTTCCTGCTGGCGCACCTGGTGGAACGCCTGCTGGCCGCCCGCCAGGCCGCGCACGGCGGGGAGGAGCACGGCGGCCGGGCGCCCGAGGTGGGCCTCACCGCGGCCGCGGCGATGGTCGGCCACAGCGCCATGGACGGCGTCGCGATCGGCGCCGCCTTCCAGGTGGGCGGCGGCATGGCCCTGGCCGTCGCGCTCGCGGTCATCGCCCACGACTTCGCGGACGGCTTCAACACGTACACGATCACGAGCCTGTACGGGAACGCCCGCCGCAAGGCGATCACCATGCTGTTCGCCGACGCGGCGGCCCCCGTCGTGGGCGCCGCCTCGACGCTCTTCGTCACCATTCCGGAGCAACTGCTCGGCGGCTATCTCGGCCTCTTCGGCGGCGTACTCCTGTACCTCGCCGCCGCCGAGATCCTCCCCGAGGCCCACCACGAGCACCCGGCCCGCTCCACCCTGCTGTGCACGGTCGCCGGAGTGGCCTTCATCTGGCTGGTGGTGGGCCTCGCGGGATGACCCGCTTCTTGGACCGCTCCTCGGACCGGTCTCTGGGCCGCTCACAGCTTGCCGCCCCGGGTGCCGTCGCGCCGTGCGGGTGCGATGAGCGTGGAGAGGTACGGCAGCGGGCCGCCGTCCAGCTCGGCCGCCGACCGGATCGACTCCTCGGGGAGCCCGAGCGCGGAGCCCCACACGGCGTCGTCGATGCGCCCGGTCTCGCGCAGCACCTCGGCCACCTCCTGCGCCTGCCGCCCGAACTTGTACGCGACCACGGTGCCCGGGCCGTTCAGCGCGTCCTTGAGCACGGCGGACCCGGCCGTCACCGGCACGAGCGTGAGCGGCTCGGTCCCCTCGGTCAGCACGGCGCCCGACCGCGCGGCGAGGTCCTGCATGGCGGTGATCCCGGGCACGGTCTCCACGACGGTCCCCGGCACCGCCTCGCCGATGGTCTGCGCGAGATAGGTGAAGGTCGAGTACACGTTGGGGTCGCCGATGGTGGCGAAGGCGACGGTGGCGTGCTCACCGAGCAGCTGCGCCACCCGCTCGCCCGCCGCGTCCCAGGCCGCCTCGCGACGCCCCCGGTCGGTCCGCTCGTTCAGCGCGAACACGACCCGGACGACCTTCTCCTCGGGCACGTAGTGCAGCACGGTTGCTTCCGCCCGCCCCCGCTCCAGGGTGTCCATCACGGGTACGACGACGACGTCGGCCGCGCGCAGGGCGTTGACGCCCTTCACGGTCACCAGCTCCGGGTCACCGGGCCCGACCCCGACTCCGATCAGCTTGCTGCTCATGACGTCAGGCACCTCTCCACGAACCGACGGGCGACACCGGGCTCGGACGCCCAGTGCGTGTGCAGATAACTCGCGTGCACACCTTGTTGTACGAAACCTTCGACCCGCCGTAGAGGGGCGCGCACACCCCAGGCGGGAGCCGCCCCCGCGCCGGGCTCGACCACCGTGCGGTGGAACTCGTGCCCGCGCATCCGGGTCCCGGCGACCGCCAGCACACTGTCGCTGACGGCCACTGCATCCCGGTACCCCAACGCCAGCCGCTCGTCCATCCGCGCCTTGGCGTCCACGACCCCGCACATCGGCAGCCCGTCGAGCTCCCGCGACAGATACAGCAGCCCGGCGCACTCGGCGGCGATCGGCGCCCCGCTCGCCGCGAGCGCGGCCACGGCCTTCCGCAGCGGCTCGTTGGCGGACAACTCGGGTGCGTACACCTCAGGAAAGCCCCCACCGATGACCAACCCGGCCGTCCCGTCCGGCAGTTGCTCGTCCCGGAGGGGGTCGAACGTGACGACCTCCGCACCGGCGGCGGCCAGCAACTCGGCATGCTCGGCATAGGAGAAGGTGAACGCGGGCCCCCCGGCGATGGCGATGATCGCGGTGGGTTTCAGCCCCTTGGGGGTCCCCCCACGCCCATTGGGCAGTGGGGGAGTTCGAGGAGCGGGGTCCGGGGCGGAGCCCCGGGTCGGGACGGGAAGGGGCGGAGGGGGCGAAAGAACCAAAGCCTCAGCCGCATCCCAAGCCGCACCCGACAACGCACCCGCACCCCGGGCCAACGCGAAGAGCGCATCGAGATCGCACCCCTCCCGCACCTGGGAGGCCATCGCAGAAACCGCCTCGACGGCAGCAGCCCGCCGCTCGGCGACCGGCACCAGCCCGAGATGCCGAGACGGAGTCTCGACCTGCGGCGCCCGCCGCAGCACACCCAGCACCGGCACCCCGGCCGAGTCCAACGCCTCCCGCAACAGCTCCTCGTGCCGCTCGGACCTCACCTTGTTGAGGATCACCCCGGCCACCCGCACCTCGGGATCCCACGACGCGAACCCGTGCACCAGCGCGGCCACGGAGCGCGACTGCGCCGACGCGTCGACCACCAGCACCACCGGCGCCCGCAGCAGTTTCGCCACATGGGCGGTGGACGCCAGTTCACCCTCTCCCGCGGCCCCGTCGTACAGCCCCATGACACCCTCGACGACGGCGAGGTCGCACCCCCGCGCACCGTGCGCGAACAGCGGGGCGATCAGCTCCGGCCCGCACAGATACGCGTCGAGGTTGCGCCCCACCCGCCCGGTGGCGAGCGCGTGGTACCCGGGGTCGATGTAGTCCGGTCCGACCTTGTGCGGGGACACGGCGAGCCCCCGCGCGGCGAACGCGGCCATCAACCCCGTGGCAACGGTGGTCTTGCCGCTCCCGGACGAGGGCGCGGCGATGACCAGCCGGGGCACGGACGAGCCATTCACCACTCGATGCCCCTCTGCCCCTTCTGCCCCGCGTCCATCGGGTGCTTGACCTTGGACATGTCGGTGACGAGATCGGCGAACCCGACCAGCTTCTCGGGGGCGTTGCGCCCGGTGATCACGACATGCTGGGTCCCGGGCCGGTCGCGCAGCACCTCGACGACCTCGTCGGTGTCGATCCACCCCCAGTGCATGGGGTAGGCGAACTCGTCCAGCACGTACAGCTGGTACGTCTCGGCGGCCAGGTCCCGCTTGACCTGCTCCCAGCCCTCGCGGGCCTTCTCCTCGTTGTCCATCTGGGCATCACGCTGCACCCAGGACCAGCCCTCGCCCATCTTGTGCCAGTCGACGGTGCCGCCCTCGCCACTGGCGCCGAGCACCCGCAGCGCGTTCTCCTCGCCGACCTTCCACTTCGCCGACTTGACGAACTGGAACACCCCGATGGGCCACCCCTGGTTCCAGGCCCGCAGGGCAAGCCCGAACGCGGCCGTCGACTTGCCCTTCCCGAGGCCCGTGTGCACGATCACCAACGGCCGGTTACGCCGCTGACGGGTCGTCAGGCCATCGTCCGGTACCACACTCGGCTGCCCCTGCGGCATTACGCGGCCCTCCTGCTGTCGCCCTGAACATCCCTCACGAGCCCGGCGATCGAGTCCGCCCGCAGCTCGTCCAACGTCACCGCCGTACCGCCCAGTTCACCCGCGAGCTGCCCCGCGAGCCCCAGCCGCACCGGCCCCGACTCGCAGTCGACGACCACGGACGCGACGCCCTCGGCCGCGAACAGCCGCGCCGCCCGCCCCGCGAGCGCGACCGGCTCCGGCCCGCCGGTGGCCCGCCCGTCCGTCACGACGACGACCAGGGGCCGCCGCGCGGGATCCCGCAGCCGTTCGACCCGCAGCACGTCATGTGCCTTCAGCAGTCCGGCCGCGAGCGGAGTGCGGCCGCCTGTGGGCAGCGACTCCAGCCGGACCGCGGCCGCGTCCACCGACGAGGTCGGCGGCAGCGCGACCTCCCCGGCCGACCCCCGGAACGTCACGAGTCCCACCTTGTCGCGCCGCTGGTAGGCGTCGAGGAGCAGTGACAGCACCGCCCCCTTCACGGCGCTCATCCGCTGCCGCGCCGCCATCGACCCGGAGGCGTCCACGACGAACAGCACGAGGTTCCCCTCGCGGCCCTCCCGGGTCGCCTGGCGCAGATCGTCCCGCCGTACGACGAGACCGGGCCCCGACCGGCCGCGCGCCCGCTGATGCGGCGCCGCCGCCAGCACGGTGGCCGCCAGGTGCAGCTTGGTGAGGGCCCCTCGGGGCCGCCGGGCCCCCGTGGTCCTGCCGTGCTCGGTGCGCGCACGCGAGCGCCGCCCGGCCGCACCCTCGCCAAGACCCGGCACGCTCAGCACCTTGGTCCTGAACGGTTCCCCGGCCCGTGCGGGCTGCTGCTCCCCGGCGCCGGACGACTGCGGCTGCCCCGCTTCGCCGGCCTCGGGCTGCGCGCCCGTGTCACCGCCCTCGGGGCTCTCGGGCCCCTCCTGCGGGGGCTGCCCGCCGCCACCGCCGGGCCCGGGCCCGTCCGGATCCGGGTCCTCGTCGTGGTCGTCCCCGCCCCCGAACTCCTCCAGGGTCTCGTCGAGCTTGTTCTCGTCGAGCCCCGGCGCGTCGAAGGGATTGCGCCGCCGCCGGTGCGGCAGCGCGAGCAGCGCCGCCTGCCGTACGTCCTCCGCGAGCACGTCCGTCCGCCCGGCCCACGCGGCCAGCGCCGTCGCCGTCCGCGCCATCACGATGTCGGCGCGCATCCCGTCGACCTCGAAGGCCGCACAGGTCGCCGCGATCTGCCGCAGCGCCCCGTCGCCCAGCCGGACGGAGGGCAGCAGTGCGCGGGCCGCCACGATCCGCGCCCGCACCGCCGACTCCTCGTCGGCCCAGCGCGCCGCGAACCCCTCGGGATCGTCGTCGTACGCGAGCCGCCTGCGCACGACCTCCACCCGCTGGTCCGGCTCACGCGAGGCCGCGACCTCCACCGTGAGCCCGAACCGGTCGAGCAACTGCGGCCGCAGCTCGCCCTCTTCGGGGTTCATGGTCCCCACCAGCAGGAACCGCGCGGCATGCCGGACGGAGACGCCCTCGCGCTCCACGTACGAGGCGCCCATCGCGGCCGCGTCCAGCAGCAGGTCCACCAAGTGGTCGTGCAGCAGGTTCACTTCGTCGACGTAGAGGATCCCGCGGTGGGCGTCCGCCAGCAGTCCGGGCTCGAAGGCCTTCACGCCGTCGGCGAGCGCCCGCTCGATGTCGAGCGAGCCCACGAGCCGGTCCTCCGAGGCGCCGACCGGCAGCTCGACCATCCGCGCGGGACGCCGCGTACCGGTCCCGACCTCGTGCGGCCCGTCCGGACAGGCCGAATCGGGCGCCGCCGGAGCGCACGAGAAACGGCACCCGGCGACGACGTCCACCTCCGGCAGCAGAGCCGAAAGGGCGCGTACGGCAGTGGACTTGGCGGTGCCCTTCTCGCCGCGCACCAGCACACCGCCGACGGCGGGAGAGACGGCGTTCAGCAGCAGCGCGAGCCGCAGGTCGTCCTGGCCGACAACGGCCGTGAACGGAAACGGGGTACTCACTTCTCGTCGCCCTCCAAGTCGCCTTCGAGCTCCAGATAGGTGGCGCGCAACCGCTCGATGGTGTCCGCGTCCGGCTCGGCCCACAGGCCCCGGTCGGCGGCTTCGAGCAGTCGCTCCGTGATCCCGCGCAGCGCCCACGGGTTGGACTTCTTCATGAAGTCCCGGTTCTCCGCGTCGAAGACGTACTCCGCGCTGAGCTTCTCGTACATCCAGTCGTCCACGACCCCGGCCGTGGCGTCGTAGCCGAAGAGGTAGTCGACGGTCGCCGCCATCTCGAAGGCACCCTTGTAGCCGTGGCGCCGCATGGCCGCCATCCAGCGGGGGTTGACCACCCGGGCGCGGAACACCCGGTGGGTCTCCTCGCCGAGCGTGCGCGTCTTGACCTGGTCCGGTACGGCGGAGTCGCCGACGTACGCCTCCGGGCTCGCGCCCGTCAGGTGGCGGACCATGGCGACCATGCCGCCGTGGTACTGGAAGTAGTCGTCCGCGTCGACGAGGTCGTGCTCGCGGGTGTCGACGTTCTTCGCCGCGACGGCGATCCGCTTGAACGCCGTCTCCATGTCGCCGCGCGCCGCCCGCCCTTCGAGCCCGCGCCCGTAGGCGTAACCGCCCCACACCGCGTACACCTCGGCGAGGTCGGCGTCGGAGCGCCAGTTACGGGCGTCGATCAACGGCAGCAACCCGGCGCCGTACGCGCCCGGCTTCGAGCCGAAGATACGGGCCGTCGCGCGCCGTCGGTCACCGTGCTCGGCGGTGTCCTCGTCGGCGTGCGCCCGCACGTAGTTGGAGTCGGCGGGCTCGTCCAGCTCGGCGACCGCGCGCACCGCGTCGTCGATCAGGCCGACCACGTGCGGGAACGCGTCCCGGAAGAAGCCCGAGATGCGGACGGTGACGTCGATGCGCGGCCGCCCCAGCTCCGCGAGCGGGACCACCTCGAACCCGGTCACACGGCGCGACGCGTCGTCCCACACCGGGCGGCAGCCGAGCAGCGCGAGAATCTCCGCGATGTCGTCGCCCTGGGTGCGCATCGCGGACGTGCCCCACACCGTCAGGCCGACGGACTTCGGGTAGTCCCCGGTGTCCTGCAGGTAGCGCTGCACGAGCGAGTCGGCGAGCGACTGCCCGACCTCCCAACTCAGCCTGGACGGGATCGCCTTGGGGTCGACGGAGTAGAAGTTGCGGCCGGTCGGCAGGACGTTGACCAGTCCGCGGGTCGGCGATCCGGACGGGCCGGCCGGGACGTAACCGCCGTTCAGGGCATGGAGGATGTGGTCGATCTCGTCCGTCGTCCTCGCCAGCCGCGGTACGACCTCGTCGCACGCGAACTCCAACACCGCGACGGCGTCCGGGAGTTCGACGCCCACCACCTCGCGTACCAGGGCGGGAACGGCCGAAGCCTGCCAGCCGCGCTCCTCCATGCCCTCCGCGAACCGGCGGCACAGCTGCTCAAGGAGGTCGATCGCGTCGGCCGCCGACCGCGCGGGTCCCTCGACGAGCGAGGTCAGCCCGTCCGGCACCTTCACCGGAGCACCCGGCTCGCCCAGCAACTCCTTCTCCACCAGGCCGAAGTGCTCGGCCAGGCAGGCCCGCAGACCGGGCAGGGCGTTCGCGGTGCCGCCCCACACCTGGGAGGCGCGCAGCACGGCCAGCACCAGGTTGACGCGCGCCTCGGCCTCGGGACCGCCGCCCAGGATGTGCAGTCCGTCGCGGATCTGCACATCCTTGATCTCGCAGAGATAGCCGTCGATGTGCATCACGAACGCGTCGAACTCGCCGTCGTCCGGCTGGTCGTCGACATGCAGGTCGTGGTGCAGCTCGGCGGCCTTGACCAGCGTCCAGATCTGGGCACGCACGGCCGGGGCCTTCGTCGGGTCCAGGTCGGAGACGAGCGCGTACTCGTCGAGGAGCTGCTCCAGCTTCGCCAGGTCCCCGTACGTGTCGGCGCGCGCCATCGGCGGCACGAGGTGGTCGACGATCGTGGCGTGCCCGCGGCGCTTGGCCTGCGTGCCCTCGCCGGGGTCGTTGACGATGAACGGGTAGATCAGCGGGAGTTCACCCAGCACCGCGTCCGGGGCGCAGCCGCCGCTCAGCCCGAGTCCCTTGCCCGGCAGCCACTCCATCGTGCCGTGCTTGCCCATGTGCACCACGGCGTCCGCGCCGAAGGTGTTGTCCAGCCAGCGGTACGCGGCCATGTAGTGGTGCGACGGCGGCATGTCCGGGTCGTGGTAGATCGCGATCGGGTTCTCGCCGAAGCCGCGCGGCGGCTGGATCATCACGACGACGTTCCCGAACTGCAGACAGGCCAGCACGATGTCGTCCCCGTCGACGTACAGGGAGCCCGGCGGCTCGCCCCACGCCTCCAGCATCCCGTCACGCAGCGCGGGGTCGAGCCTGTCGAACCACGCCTGGTAGTCGGCGAGCGGTACGCGGGCGGGCGCGGCTGCCAGCTGGTCCTCCGTCAGCCACTCGACGTCGTGGCCGCCGGCCGCGATGAGCCGGTGGATCAACTCGTCGCCGTTGTCCGGGTATCCGGACACCCCGTACCCGGCGTCCCGGAGCGCGTCGAGGACCCGTACGGCAGAGGCCGGGGTGTCGAGGCCGACCGCGTTGCCGACGCGCGAGTGCTTCGTCGGGTAGGCGGTGAAGACCAGCGCGAGCTTCTTCTCCGCGTTCGGCGTGTGCCTCAACTGCGCGTGGCGTACGGCGATTCCGGCGAGGCGGGCGGCGCGCTCGGAGTCGGCGACGTACACCGGCACGTCGTCGGGGCCCTGCTCCTTGAAGGAGAACGGCACCGTGATCAGCCGCCCGTCGAACTCCGGGATCGCGACCTGCATCGCCGCGTCCATGGGGGAGAGGGCGGCGTCCGACGCGTCCCACGCGGCCTTGGAGGAGGTGAGGCAGAGCCCCTGCAGGACAGGGATGTCGAGAGTCCGGAGCGCGCTGATGTCCCACGCCTCCTCGTCACCGCCCGCGGACGCCTCCGAGGCGTGGGTGCCGCCGGCGGCGAGCACGGTGGTGACCAGCACGTCCGCCCCGCTGATCAGCTCGTACACGCCCGACTCGGCGCCGCGCAGCGAACCGCAGTAGATGGCAAGGGCGTTGGCGCCCCGCGCCTCGACGGCGGCGCACAGGGTGTCCACGAAGGCGGTGTTGCCGCTCAGTTCGTGGGCGCGGTAGAAGAGCACGGCCACGGTGGGCCGGCTCGTGTCGAGCTCGGGCTCGCCATGGACGCCGTACTCCGGCATCTCCCGCGGTGCCTCGAAGCCCTCGCCCGTGAGCAGCACGGTGTCGGAGAGGAAGCGGGCCAGCTCGGACAGGTTCTCCGGGCCGCCCTCGACGAGGTAGCGCAGCGCCTCCGCGACCACACCGGCGGGCACGGACGACTCGGCCATCAGCTCCGCGTCGGGCACGGTCTCCCCGCCGAGCAGCACCGTCGGGATGCCCGACGCCTTCAGGAAGGCGAGCCCGTCCTCCCAGGCGCGCTTGCCGCCCAGCAGCCGTACGACGGCGACGTCCGCGCCCGCGACGAGCGCGGGGAGTTCCTCCGCGACGTCCACGCGGGTCGGGTTGCCGATCCGGTACGCGGCGCCGGAGGCACGAGCCGCCAGCAGATCGGTGTCGGCGGTCGACAACAACAACACTGTGCTCATGCGGGTGCTCCCGGTGGAATGAAAGGCAGTCCTGAAGGCGCGCCCGACTCGATGAGCCGCCACAGCGCGTCCGTGTCCGCGTGTTCCTCGATCAGATCGCCGAGCCGGTCGAGCTGCTCCTCGCGCAGCGCCCCGAACGACGTGTCGGCGGCCGGCACGAAGCGACGGCCCGCGGCGGCCGCCACCTCGCGCAGGAAGGCGCGCCGGAAGCCGTCCGACTCCAGCGAGCCGTGCCAGTGCGTCCCCCAGACGGAGCCGACCCGGCAACCGTCCAGGAACGGTTCCCCGCCCGCCACCCGGGCGACGCCGTGATGGATCTCGTATCCCTCGACGGGCTCGCCGAGCGCCTCGCCGACGGGCCGGGTGAGGGTCTTCTCGCGTGCGAACCGCACGCGTACGGGCAGCAGACCGAGCCCGTCGACAGCGCCCTGACGGCTCTCGACCTCGTCCTCGATGTGCTCGCCGAGCACCTGGAAGCCGCCGCAGATCCCGAGCACCGGCCGCCCTTCGGCGGCCCGTCGCGCGATCGCGTCCGCGAGGCCGCGCTCGCGCAGCCACTCCAGCGCCTTCACCGTCCCGCGGGTGCCCGGTACGACGACGAGGTCGGCGTCGGCCAGTTCCTCGGCGCGGTCCACGAACCGCACGACGACGCCCGGTTCGGCGGCCAGCGCGTCCACGTCCGTGAAGTTGGACATCAGCGGGACGGCGCAGACGGCGACGCGCAGCACGTCCTCGCCGACGGGCGCGGCCACCACGGACTCCCGCACGGCCCCCCGCAGCGAGACACGCAGCCCGTCCTCCTCGTCGATGCCGAGGCCGTGCTGGAAGGGCAGCACACCGTACGAGGGGCGCCCGGTGAGGCCGCGGAGCATGTCGAGGCCCGGCTCCAGCAGCGAGACGTCGCCGCGGAACTTGTTGACGAGGAACCCGGCGACGAACTGCTGGTCCTCGGGTGAGAGCAGCGCGACGGTCCCGAAGAAGGACGCGAAGACGCCGCCGCGGTCGATGTCGCCGACGACGAGCACGGGCAGCCGCGCATTGCGCGCGATCCCCATGTTCACGATGTCCGTCCGCCGCAGATTGATCTCGGCAGGACTGCCGGCCCCCTCACAGATCACCGCGTCATACGTGCCCCGCAACTCGGCGAGACAGTCCAGAACGGTCCCGAGAAGCGCCTGCTGCCGCCCGCCGTGATAGCCCCGCGCCGTCATCTCGCCCACCGGCTTGCCCATGAGGACGACCTGACTGCTCCGGTCGCTGCCCGGCTTGAGCAGTACGGGGTTCATCAGCGCGGTCGGCTCGACGCGTGCGGCCTGCGCCTGCATGGCCTGCGCCCGCCCGATCTCGGCGCCCTCGCGCGTGACGAAGGAATTGAGGGACATGTTCTGCGCCTTGAAGGGCGCCACCTTCACGCCCTGCCGCACCAGCCACCGGCAGATCCCGGCGGTCACCACGCTCTTGCCCGCGTCGGAGGTGGTTCCCGCGATCAGCAGTCCGCCGCTCATGACGTGCCTCCCCGTCGTGTCAGGGCGCGTGCGGCGACGCTCACGCCGAGGGCGAGCAGGCCCACCCGGCGCGACAGCCGTACGGCCCGCTCGATGTCCGTGGTCCGCACCGGCCGTCCCCGGCTGCCCAGCACGGGCCGGTGCTCGACCCGCCCGCCGTACGAGAGAGTGCCGCCCAGGCGCACCCCGAGCGCGCCCGCGAACGAGGCCTCCACCGGACCGGCGTTGGGGCTCGGATGCTTCGCGGCGTCCGCGCGCCAGGCCCGGGCGGCGCCCCGCGGGTCGCCGCCGGCGACGGTGGCGAGCACGGCGGTCAGCCGCGCCCCCGGCCATCCGGCGATGTCGTCGAGGCGCGCGGAGGCCCAGCCGTAGCGTCGGTACCTGGGTGACTTGTGCCCGACCATGGCGTCGAGCGTGTTGACCGCCCGGAACCCGACGAGCCCCGGCACACCGGCGACGGCGCCCCACACCAGCGCGCCCACGACGGCGTCGGAGGTGTTCTCGGCGACGGACTCCACGACGGCCCGCGCGATCCCGTCCGCGTCCAGTGCCTGCGGATCGCGCCCGCACAGGTGGGGCAGCCGCTGCCGGGCCGCGTCGACGTCCCCGGCTTCGAGGGCCGCGCCGATCGCCCGCGCCTCGCGGCCCAGGGAGGTCCCGCCCACGACGGTCCAGGTGGCGGCGGCGGTCAGGGCGAGGGAGGCGGTGGCGGAGCTTCGTGCGCAGCGGCTTGCGGCGGCAGCGAGGGACACGGCTCCGCCGGCGCACACCAGGGTGTGCAGTGCGCCCCATCCGCGGTGGTCGCGCCACAGCACCCGTTCCACAGCGCCCGCGGCCCGACCGAACGCGGCGACCGGGTGCCCGCGGCGCGGATCGCCGAGGATCAGGTCACCGAGGAGGCCGGCGGCGGCGCCGTACGCGAAGACGCGATCGGCACGCATGGGGTCAGCCCGCCGTAAGGGAGGGCGGAACCGTCGTACCGTCCGGCACCGTACTGTCCAGGACCCGCAACGGGCAGCCGCACATGGCGATATGTCCTCACTCAGGGTGTCCACGCCCTGGTTCGACGAGACCGGCGGTGAGAGTTCCTGGCTCCCGGGGGTTACTACCCCGGTGACAGTGGCGGGACCGCGCCGGATTCACACCGGCTTCCTCTTCTGCCGCCGTACATGGCTCCGGCAGTCCACCACGGGCCGAGAACAGCCGTCAACTCGCTGTTGACCTGCGAGGGGAGAGTGTGCGAAGGCCCACATACGGGTGGGGTGCGGGACGCTGTCGCGTCCCCGCACCCCACCCGAAGTGATGCCTGGTTTACGTGTTTCTGTCCGGTCGTCAGGCGACGATCAGGTAGATCCCGTACGCCACCGCCGCCGCGCACGCCGCGAAGCAGGCGTAGGCGCCGGTGACCGCGAGCGCGGCCGAATCGCCCTTGGCCGAGGCCGACTCCTGCTTGGAGAGGCCGACGATGCCGAGGGTGAAGAGGCCGACGAGGGCCACGGTGACCACGAGGCTGACTCCGAAGACGGAGCCGAGGGCTGCCCAGTCGATGTCCATGCTGTTCGTTCCTTACACCGTGGCCGGGCGGGTGGGTTCCGCGTCCGGGGACGGGATGGTGGCGGTGAGGTCGTCGGTCACCGTGCCGACCGGGGGAGGGGTGACGGCGGCGATGGCCGTGGTCACCACACCGGCGGGCTCCTCGTCGGTGTCGGTGTCGGCGTTGACGTTGGTGTGGTCGATCACCTGGCGGCGGGAGATCTTCCAGATCGCGGCACAGGAGGCGACGAGGAAGACGGCGACGAGCGCGGTGCCCCAGTCGCCGAAACCGGTCACCCACTCGGCGAGCGCGGCGACGAGGGCGGCGGCCGGCAGGGTCAGCGCCCAGGCGACGAACATCCGGGTGGCGGTGGACCAGCGGACCACGCCTCCCTTGCGGCCCAGGCCCGCGCCCATCACGGAGCCGGAGACCGAGTGCGTGGTGGAGAGGGAGAAGCCGATGTGCGAGGAGGCCAGGATGACCGTGGCCGCGCTGGTCTGGGCGGCGAAGCCCTGCTGCGGCTGGAGGTCGGTCAGGCCCTTGCCCATCGTGCGGATGATGCGCCAGCCGCCCAGGGAGGTGCCGGCCGCGATGGCGAGACCGGCGGAGAGGATGACCCAGACCGGCGGGTCGGAGTCGGGAGCGATCGCGCCACCGGCGACCAGGGCCAGGGTGATGATGCCCATCGTCTTCTGCGCGTCGTTGGTGCCGTGGGCCAGCGAGACCAGGCCCGCGGAGGCGATCTGACCGGCGCGGAAGCCCTTCTCGGTGGACTTGCCGTTCGCGTTCCTGCCCAGCGTGTACATCAGCCGGGTGGCGATCAGCGCGGCGATGCCCGCGACCAGCGGGGCGGCGACGGCGGGCAGCAGCACCTTGGTGACCAGGACGTCACCGTGCACCGCGCCGGTACCGGCCGAGGCGATGGTCGCGCCGATGAGGCCACCCATCAGAGCGTGCGAGGAACTGGAGGGGAGCCCGACGAGCCAGGTCACCAGGTTCCACAGGATGGCGCCGACGAGCGCCGCGAATATGACCTCCGGACGGATGCCGGATTCGTCGACGAGGCCCTTGGAGATCGTGTTGGCGACCTCCACCGAAAGGAACGCGCCGACAAGGTTGAGGGCGGCGGACATGGCCACCGCGACCTTGGGCTTGAGTGCGCCGGTCGAGATGGTGGTGGCCATCGCGTTGGCGGTGTCGTGGAAACCGTTCGTGAAATCGAACACGAGAGCGGTGACGATCACGATTCCGAGGAGGAGCGTGATGTGTTCCATTTACCCAGGCTTCTGTTGGACGTCAGTGGCATGAGGACCGTAGGCAACCTGGATGAACGGAAGATGAACTGAGACGGGACACAGGGTGACTCAATTCGGTGTGCCATCCCTCCGGATGTGTCGGAATGTGTCGGAGGGATGGCGCACGGTTCGAACTGAGGCGGAATATTGGGTTCCGCTATCCCTTCGCGAACTTCCTGAGCCGGTCCATGGAGCCGTTGAAGAGATTCTGGTCACCCGGCAGGCTGCCGCTGTTGTCGTACTGCCAGAACGTCCAGTACGTCCAGCCCGCGGGCAGTGATCCCGCGTCCGCCGAGTTGTAGCGGGCGAGCCAGAGGGCGTGGTTCGCGGCGAAGGCGCGGCTGCCGCCGGTGCAGGTGTTCCACCAGTGCGTGGTCGTGTAGATCACCGGGCGGCGCCCGGTCTCCCGCTTGACCTCGTTGCTGAACGCGTGGATCCAGTGCACCATGCCGGACTTGCTCAGCCCGTAGCACTTGTGCTTGCTGTACGGGTTGTACTCGATGTCGAGCGCGGGTGGCAGCGTCCGGCCGTCCGCGCTCCAGCCGCCGCCGTTGCGCACGAAGTGCTTCGCCTGGGTGGTGCCGGACGACTTGTTCGGCAGTGCGAAGTGGTAGGCGCCGCGCAGCAGGCCGGCGTTGCGCGCCCCGGAGTACTGCGAGCCGAAGCGCGGATTGCGGTACGTGCCGCCCTCGGTCGCCTTGATGTAGACGAAGCGGGCGCCCTTCGCTTTGGCGCTCTGCCAGTTGACGGTCTTCTGATGCGACGAGACGTCGTGTCCCTTGGGCTTGCCCGCGGCCGAGGCCGGAACCTCGGCGAGAGCGATCCCCCCGACGGCGAGCGCCGTCACGGTTGCCGCGATGACGCGGGCGTGACGGCGGGACGGTTTGTGATCACGAGCCATATTTCCCCCCGGAATGGCGACGTGCGCGACAAATCACCCAGAGATTACTCGAAGATCGTTGAATGCCGGTCGATCATCAGCCAATCACTGGCGGAGGGTGATGTATGGGGATATGCGCCCTTACGGACGCTGGGCTTCCGTCCTAAAGTGCCCTCGCCGCCCCCGGGTCGGGGGCGCCGCCTGGGAGGATCGCGGCATGGCTGAGCAGCGGCGGGACGCAGGGGACGGGCGGGGCGCGCAGGAGCGAGCGGCGGGCGGCGAGGTCGCGCGGGCGTGGGACGAGCTGGTCGCGACGGCCCGCCGCACGGTGACCGAGGGGCTGGTCGTCGGGACGTCGGGGAACGTCTCGGTGCGGGTCGGTGACACGGTCCTGGTCACGCCGACGGGCGTGCCGTACGACCGGCTGACGCCGGCGGACGTGGTCGGGGTCGACCTCGACGGCCGGCAGGTGCTCGGTTCGCTGGTTGCGACGAGCGAACTCCCGATGCACCTAGCGATTTACCGCACCACCCAGGCGCGCGCCGTCGTCCACACCCACGCCGCGCACGCGACGGCCGTCTCGACGCTGGTACAGGAGCTTCCGCTGATCCACTACATGGCGGGCGCCCTCGGCGGCCCCGTCCGGGTTGCCCCGTATGCGACATACGGCACCCCGGAGTTGGCCGAGAACATGCTCCGGGCTCTCACCGACCGCACCGCCTGCCTCCTCCAGAACCACGGCACGATCGCCTACGGCACCACCCTCGCCCAGGCCTACGACCGCACCGCCCAACTCGACTGGATGTGCCAGGTCTGGCTTCTCGCCACTTCGGTCCCCACCCTTTCCCCGCACCTTCTGACCCCGGCCCAACTGCGGGAGGCCGGCGAACGCATGAAGGGCTACGGCCAGCCGGGATAACCGTCGGCTCACCGCACGACGGCATCATCCATCTCCGAGAGGCGGGGGGCCGCATCCGCGCCGGTCGGTCAGGCGAAGACCCCACGCACCCACCGGGCACCACCCGCACCACCCGCCCCGCCGTTCCGCCTCGGCGGAGGGGCAGGGTGACGCAAGCGTGTCGTTCCGCTGGCCGGTAGCGGGCTCCGCCAGGAGACTGGACCCGTGCGCACAGTCAAAGCGACGGCTGCGGCCGTCACCGTTGCCCTGGCCGCGGGCGCAGCCTCCGTCGCCGCGGGCCGGTTCGCCAGCGACGCCGCGTTGAAGGCGCCGCCCGGCAGGCCGCTGCCCACCGAACCCCGGCTCACCGTGCACGCCACGGCCGCCGGCCGGATCTCCCTGACCCGGGACCTGGCCGCACTGAGACCGGGCACCTACGGCCTCGGCGGCGACGGCTCCCACGCGGTCGTCGGCCCCGTCCTGAACGCCGCCCCCCACCCCGCCGACACCGTCGTACGCCGACTGCAACGCGTCACCCACGGCACGCTGGAACCCGGCGACAAGGTGTGGTTCACCCCGAACGTGCACATCGGCAACCCGAGCACCGCGCTCGGCCTCGACCACGCCGACGTCGACGTCCCGGGTGAGCTCGGCGCCCTGCCCGCCTGGTTCGTGCCCGGCCTGCGGGACACCTGGGTGATCACGGTGCACGGCCTGGGCACCACCCGCGAACACCCCATGAACGTGCTGGAGTTCCTGCACCGCCACCGTTTCCCCGTCCTCGACCTCGCCTACCGCGGCGACCTCGGGGCACCCCGCTCCCCGGACGGCCTCGGCCACCTCGGCGAGACCGAGTGGCGCGACCTGGACGCGGCGATCCGCTACGCCGTCCGCTACGGAGCCGACCACGTCGTCCTGTACGGCTGGTCCACCGGCGCCACCATGGCCCTGCGCGCCGCCTCGCACTCCGCGCTGCGCGAGCGGATCTCCGGCCTCGTGCTGGACTCGCCCGTCCTCGACTGGGAGACGACGCTGCGCGCCCTCGCCACGGCCCGCCGCACCCCCAGCGCCCTGCTGCCCCTCGCGGTCCGCGCGGCCCAGGGCCGCACGGGCCTGTACGGCGACCGCATCCACGAGGCCGCCGACCCCGCTCGCATCAACCTGCCGACCCTGGTGCTGCACGGCCCCGACGACACGATCGCTCCCTGGGGACCCTCCCGACGGCTCGCCGCGATGCGCCCGAACCTGGTCAGCCTGCACACCGTCCCGCGCGCCCCGCACGGTGCCATGTGGAACGCCGACCCCGCCGGCTACGAGGAAGCCCTGCGCCGCTTCCTCATCCCCTTGATGTAGACGTCCGACGCAGACGTCCCGGGCGACCCCGCCCAGGCCGGGCCGCCGAAGCCCTCGGCTCCTTCCGGTTGTGGCTCGGTCAACTGATCGCTCACTCGTGTCGAGCGCCCGGTTGGCCCGGTGTGTCCACCGGCCCCGTCGCCCGCCGAGGCATTCCGTTTGGGTTTTCGCACTGTCAACCGGAAGACTGCACCTGTGACGTCCCGTAACCCGCGCGACTCCAGGCTCCGACTCGTCGGCCCACGGCCCCTGGCCGCCGTCCCCCGAGCGGTGACCCAGCGCCGCTCGCGCCGGCCCGCACCCCGGCCCCCCGAGGGCACCCCGGCCCCCTCGGAACTGGCCCGCATGGCACGCACCGGCCTGGCCGGCGCGGCCCGCGTCGCCCGCTGGGCCGACGCCGCACTCCGCCCCGGGCGAGACGGTGCGGCGCCCGACGGCAAGGGCTCCCTCTCCGATGCCACCGCCCAACGGGCCGCCGAGGACCTGGGGCTGACCCCGGCTCAGGTCCGCGCTGACTGGGACACCGCCCGCCTCGCGGGCCTCGTCGAGGTGCACGGCGACAGCGCCCGCCCCGGCTGGCGGCTGCGCGCCTGGAACCGTGACGACAGCGCCGTACTGCGCGGCTGGGTCGCCCTCTTCGACGCCTGGTCGCTCGCCTATCCGGAGCCGGCGGACCGCGAACCCGCGGCCGTCGCCGAGGTCGTCTCCGCGATGCCCCAGGTGCTCTCCTTCCTTCAGCTCTCCGCGGGGCCCGTCCCCGTGGAGCAACTCCTCGACCTCCTCGAACAACGCGTCACCGAACTGCGCACCGAGCGCTGCGAGGTCCCCTACGGCCCCGAGCCCGAACCGGCGGCCACCGCGGACCAGGTGACCGACACCCCGCTCGCCCCCCTCCTCGCCTGGGCCCTGCACGCCCTCGCCTCGGTGGGCGCACTCACCTGCGCCGACGGACAGGCCACGCTCACCCCGCTCGGCAGCTGGGCGGTCTGGGTCAAGCTGGAGCAGATCTGCGTGGCCGCGCAGAGCCCCGCCGGGAACATCGAGGCGTCCGCCGAGGACATGCTCCGCGGCTGCGCCCAGCTGCGCCCGAACGCGGCCCGTGCCGAGTACCGCGCCTGGCTCGCCGCCCGCCCCGTCGGCGGCGCGGTCACCGAACTCCTCGACGCCGCCCGGGGCGACGACGCCCTCAGCCGGGGCCTCGCCTTCGAGGCGCTGCGCGTGGTCGGCGCCCCCGCCGAGCCCGATGTGAGCGCCGCCGCCGAGGAGACCTCGCTGCGCCCCTACGCCCTGCTCTGGCTCGCCGAGCACGACGGGCACGACCCCGAGGACGCCCACGAGGTCCTCACCCGCGACGAGGCCACCTGGCTGTGGGTCGACACCGCCGCGGCCGTCGCCGACCACGGCGAGGCGCCGCTGCTCGTACGGCATCTGGAGTCCGCGGTCCAGCCCACCGTGCCCGCCCTCCTCGACGAGGTGCGCGCCGTCGGTCACCCCCGCACCGTGCAGGTCCTGGTCGCGCTCGCCGCCGCCCACCCCGACCCGGCGCTGGCCAAGGCCGTACGCCGTGCCGCCTTCCAGGTGCACACCGGAGGGAGCTGAACCCCGGTGCGTCAGCTCCCTATCTCGGGGGCGTACGTGCCGAAGCTCCATATGTTGCCCTCGGCGTCCCGGGCCATGTAGTCCCGCGAGCCGTAGTCCTGGTCCGTCGGGGGCATCAGGATCTCCGCGCCGTGGTCCACGGCGCACTGGTGGTGGGCGTCGACGTCGTCCACGACGATGTAGATCCCGCAGGGGCCCGCGTTCTTCATCGCCTCGTCGAACCGGCCGCCCCGGCCCTTCGAACCGAGCATGACCGCGCCGTTGCCCTGCACCAGCTCGGCGTGCAGCACCGTGCCGTCCTCGCTCTCGTACACGGACAGCTCGGTGAAGCCGAAGGCCTCGGTCAGCTGCGTGATCGCCGCCTTGGCGTTCGCGTACAGCAGCGACGGGTAGATGCTCGGTCGTGCGCCGTGCGTGCCTGCCATACCGATCACTTCCTCTCGTCTCGCGGCCGGAATGTGAGCTGCTCCACAGTCTTGCACCGGCCACTGACAACGCTCCTGGGAGCCGAAGGGGATCCCCGGCTGGGTCGGAGCCGGGCGCCGGGCGCAGGCCCCGACGTCCGGCGCGCTGCGGGGCGAGCATCACAGTGCCGGACGCCCGCACGCAGGAAAAGTGGTTGCACGGCCCCGTTAGACTTGGCCCATGGCCATTCTCCTCGCGCATTAGACGGCGGGAACGTCCTCAGCCGTCCACCCCGCCAACGACCCTGCCCTGGAGTCTGTCCGTGATCTCCGCCTCCGGTATCGAGCTGCGTGCCGGCGCCCGCATCCTCATCGAGTCCGCCACCTTCCGCATCACGAAGGGCGACCGCATCGGCCTGGTCGGCCGCAACGGCGCGGGCAAGACCACCCTCACCAAGGTTCTCGCAGGTCAGGGCCAGCCGGCCGCCGGCGCCGTCACCCGCTCCGGCGAGGTCGGCTACCTCCCGCAGGACCCGCGCACCGGCGACCTCGACGTACTCGCCCGCGACCGCGTCCTCTCCGCCCGCGGCCTGGACACCCTGATCCGTAAGATGCGCGAGAACGAGCAGCGCATCGCGAACGGCAGCGGCGCCACCCGGGAGAAGGCCCTTCGGCAGTACGAGCGCCAGGAGACGGAGTTCCTCACCAAGGGCGGTTACTCCGCCGAGGCCGAGGCCGCCACCATCGCCGCCGCGCTCAACCTGCCCGACCGGGTGCTCGGCCAGCCCCTGCACACGCTCTCCGGTGGTCAGCGCCGCCGTATCGAGCTGGCCCGCATCCTGTTCTCGGATGCGGACACCCTGCTCCTCGACGAGCCCACCAACCACCTCGACGCCGACTCGATCGTCTGGCTGCGCGACTACCTGAAGACCTACCGCGGCGGCTTCATCGTGATCTCCCACGACGTCGACCTCGTCGAGACGGTCGTCAACAAGGTCTTCTATCTGGACGCCAACCGCGCGCAGATCGACGTCTACAACATGGGCTGGAAGCTGTACCAGCAGCAGCGCGAGGCCGACGAGAAGCGCCGCAAGCGTGAGCGGCAGAACGCCGAGAAGAAGGCCGCCGCCCTGCACTCGCAGGCCGACAAGATGCGCGCCAAGGCCACCAAGACGGTCGCCGCGCAGAACATGGCCAAGCGCGCCGACCGGCTGCTCGCGGGCCTCGACGCGGTGCGCCAGCAGGACAAGGTCGCCAAGCTCCGCTTCCCCGAGCCCTCGCCCTGCGGCAAGACCCCGCTGATGGCCGAGGGTCTGTCGAAGTCGTACGGCTCCCTGGAGATCTTCACCGACGTCGACCTGGCCATCGACAAGGGCTCCCGCGTCGTCATCCTCGGCCTGAACGGCGCCGGCAAGACGACCCTCCTGCGGCTCCTCGGTGGCGTGGAGACGCCCGACACCGGTGAGGTCGTCGAGGGCCACGGCCTCAAGCTCGGCTACTACGCGCAGGAGCACGAGACGCTCGACCCCGAGCGCACGGTCCTGGAGAACATGCGCTCCGCCGCTCCCGACCTGGATCTGGTCGAGGTCCGCAAGACGCTCGGCTCGTTCCTGTTCTCCGGGGACGACGTCGACAAGCCCGCCGGGGTCCTCTCCGGCGGCGAGAAGACCCGTCTCGCCCTCGCGACCCTCGTGGTCTCCTCGGCGAACGTCCTCCTCCTCGACGAGCCGACGAACAACCTCGACCCGGCCAGCCGTGAGGAGATCCTCGGCGCACTGCGCACCTACAAGGGCGCCGTCGTCCTCGTCACCCACGACGAGGGCGCCGTCGAGGCGCTCCAGCCGGAGCGCATCATCCTGCTGCCCGACGGCGTCGAGGACCTGTGGGGCGCCGACTACGCCGACCTGGTCGCCCTCGCCTGAGCGCGCACTTGTAAGGGGTCACTTCAGGAGTCGTCCCTTCTTGATCGAATGACTGATCCACTGCGTATGGATCATTCGGCCGATCCGTGATCCATCATCTGTGTGAGATCTCCTCGTACCGAGGTGTGTCCTACATCGAATTCGCGGCCGAGCCCTTTGTTGCCAAGGGCTCGGCCGTCGCGCGTCGCTGACCTGCTGTTTCGTGGAACTACCCGTTCGGCCGTACGGACACGACTGCCCGGAAGATCGTATTCCGGTTGTGGGGACCGGCTCCTGTCGTCAAAACCTTGTCTTACGGACCTTGCCGAATGGGTGGCCATGAAGGCCGGGAGGGGTGATCATGAGAAGTCCAGAGCGCACTTCCCATGAGGAGGCACGGGTGGCCGAGACTCTGAAGAAGGGCAGCCGGGTAACCGGCGCCGCGCGCGACAAGCTCGCGGCAGACCTGAAGAAGAAGTACGACTCCGGTGCGAGCATCCGGGCGCTGGCCGAAGAAACCGGCCGCTCGTATGGCTTTGTGCACCGGATGCTCAGCGAGTCGGGCGTCACGCTCCGAGGGCGTGGCGGCGCGACACGGGGTAAGAAGGCCGCCTCGGCCTGAGGCCGGGCGTCCCCATCGGCTTCGGTGGTGACCACCCGGTCGGTCGGCTGACCGACCGGGTGGTTACTGTGCAGTCACTTAAGGATTTCCTCGTACGGCATGCCGTGAGGCAGGTCGTACGGGATCCACTCTGACCGCACCCATCGGAGGCGCCCCATGGCTTCGTTCGGCACGGACCTCGGTCCGGTACTCGACAAGGACGGCGTACGGCTCACCGTCGACGAGACGATCGCCACGGTGACGCTGGCCAACCCGGACAAACGCAACGCTCAGAGTCCCGCGCTGTGGCGGGCGTTGGCGGAGGCCGGGAGGCTGCTGCCGGGCACCGTCCGTGTCGTGGTGCTGCGCGCGGAGGGCAAGTCGTTCTCCGCGGGGCTCGACCGACAGGCGTTCACGCCCGAGGGCTTCGACGGCGAACCGTCGTTCATCGACCTCGCGCGTGGCTCCGACGGTGAGCTCGACGCGACCATCGCCGAGTACCAGGAGGCGTTCACCTGGTGGCGGCGCAGCGACGTCGTGTCCATCGCCGCCGTGCAGGGGCATGCCATCGGCGCGGGCTTCCAGCTCGCGCTCGCCTGCGACCTGCGCGTCGTCGCCGACGACGTGCAGTTCGCCATGCGCGAGACCAGCCTGGGTCTCGTCCCCGACCTCACGGGCACGCATCCTCTGGTGGGTCTCGTGGGGTATGCCCGCGCGCTCGAAATCTGCGCGACAGGCCGCTTCGTCCAGGCCGAGGAGGCCGAGCGCACCGGCCTGGCCAACCTGTCCGTGCCCGCCGACCAGCTCGACGACGCCGTACGCGATCTGGCGTCCGCGCTGCTCGCCGCGCCCCGCGACGCGGTCATCGAGACGAAGGCACTTCTGCGCGGCGCCCAGGACCGCACCTATGAGGAGCAGCGCACGGCCGAGCGCGCCGCCCAGGCACGGCGACTGCGCGACCTGGCCGGCGTCGGCGAATAGGGCGATCAGCCCGAAACAGCACGCAGCCCGGTCGCAGGGCCCTACTCCACCGCCGTCACCAGCACCGCCACCGTCGGGTGGTCCGGCAGGGCGGCGGTGACCGCCATGCGGACCTCGCGCGTCACGTCAAGGGTGCGCAGGTGGGGTGCGACCGCCAGCTCGACGCGGACGTGCCGACGCGGCAGAGCGGCTTCCCGGCCGGGGCGGTCCTCGATGTGCACGGCACGGCCGGGGCCGCCCAGGACGCCGGTCAGGCGCGTCACGCCCGGGACGGAGAGCGCGGCGGCGGCCACCCGGGACTCGTCGGTGTCCGCGATGCCCTCCGGTGCGCGCCCGGGCGGCGTCGCCGGCTTCTCGTCCGCGCCGGTGACGACGGGTTCTTCGCGGTCCAGCAGCCCGGTCACCCCCAGGTCCACGTCCGTGACCGTCAGGCCCAGCCGCTCCGTCGCCGCCGCGGCGAGGGCGGCGCGGAGCCTGGCCGCGGTCGCCGGGAGCGGCTCGGCCCCCGCAGCCGTGGGGTCGGCCGAGGCCGCGAACTCCGCGCCGAGGCGCAGCGGGCCCGACGGCAGCGCGCTCGGAGGCGGCGGTACGACGGCGGAGGTGGTGTCCGCCGGATCGGCGAGGGCGATCCGCAGCGCGCCGAGCCGCACACCGCGCACAGCGGCCGCCGCGCGCCGCAGCACCGCCCCGGCCGCCTCCTCCGTGATCCACGCGCCGTCGCCCGCTCCACCGAGGGGCAGAACCCTGCCGAGCCCGAGCTGCCGCCGCACCGCGTGCGCCCACTGATCCGCCGTCATTCCTCCAGCCTGCCGCATCCCCGGCGCGCGGCGGGGCAACCCCACTTAGTGTGGGCAAAGGAGACAACCGGAGACGACCGGAAGGGACGCACGGCGATGACCGACATGACCGAACGAAAGCGACCGGAGACTCCTGAGGGCGAGACGGCGGAACCGCTGGGGACCCGTAAGCCCACCAGGCGTGGCGGAGGCGATCCCGCCACCCGGGGACGGACCACGATCGCCGACGGTGTCGTGGAGAAGATCGCAGGGCTGGCCGCCCGTGACGTCCTCGGCGTCCATGCGATGGGCAGCGGACTGAGCCGGACCTTCGGAGCGGTGCGCGACAGGGTGCCCGGCGGCTCGAAATCCGTCACCCGGGGTGTCAAGGTCGAGGTCGGCGAGCTGCAGACCGCGCTCGACCTGGAGATCGTCGTCGACTACGGGGTGTCCATCGCGGATGTCGCCCAGGCCGTACGGGAGAACGTGATCGCGGCCGTGGAGCGCATGACGGGCCTCGAAGTCGTCGAGGTGAACATCGCCGTCAGCGACGTGAAGCTGCCGGACGAGGAGGACGACGAGCCCGAGTCCCGGCTCCAGTGACACCCCGGCCACCGAACCGCTGAGGAGCGCACCATGAGCACAGCCGTGATCGGCATGATCGCCGGAATGGCGCTGGGCTTCGCCGGCTACTTCGGCGGATTCGGGGCCTTCCTGCTGGTGGCCGCGCTGGGCGCCATCGGCTTCGTCGTCGGACGGTTCCTGGAGGGGGACCTGGACGTCGGTGACTTCTTCCGCACCCGCGACGACCGGCGCCGGTGACGCCCGTGACCGATCGGCTCGGTGAGACCCGTCGGCCCCCGCCGGCCGTCGCCGCGGCCGAACGCGGTGCGACCCGCATCGCCGACCGCGTCGTCGCCAAGATCGCCTCGCAGGCGGCCCGGGAGGCGCTCGACGTGCTGCCCCCCGGCGCCGTGCCCCCGCACGCCACCGTCGTCGTGCGCCACGAAAGTGCCCGCGTCCGCGTCAGCGTCGAACTCGGCTACCCCTCCGACATCGGTGGCCGATGCAACGCGGTGCGTCGCCAAGTGACCGAGCGGGTAAAGGCGTTGGCGGGGATGGAAGTCCCGGAGGTGGCCGTTCACGTGGAGCGGCTGCACCTGAGAGCGGCACCCGGCGCGGCAGAGGGGAGGGCGCGATGACCGAGCCCCAGGGCTCCGAGGACCCGTCCGAGAGCAGCACACAGTGGCTGCCCGTCCTGGAGAAGACGGCCGAGAACGAACTCGGCCAGTCGGCCTCCGCGGCGGCGTACGAACCGCTGCCGACCGCGGACGACGAGGACGACGGCGAGGGCCGGTTCTGGTCGGCGCGCCGTGTCCCCGCCGGGATCCTCGCGCTGCTGATCCTGTCCGGCGCGGGCCTCCTGCTCTACGACATCGCCGCCGTCCGCGCCCACCGGCCCGCCATGCAGTGGCGCCGGAGCCTCGCCCGGCAGCTCGCCGAGCGCCCCCTCGACGACACCTGGGTGCTCGTCGGGGCCGCAGGCGCGACCGCCCTCGGCCTCTGGCTGCTCGTGCTCGCGGCCACCCCCGGACTGCGTGACGTCCTGCCCATGCGGCGCGCCCACGCCGACGTACGGGCCGGACTGCACCGCGGCGCCGCGGCGACCGCGCTGCGCGACCGGGCCATGGAGGTCTCCGGAGTCCAGTCGGTCCGGGTCCGGATGGGACGCACCCGGGTCGACGTCCGCGCGGTCTCGCACTTCCGTGAACTCGACGACGTACGCGCCGACCTGGACGCCACGCTCGCCGACGGCATCCGGGGGCTCGGGCTGTCCCGGCAGCCCGCCCTGTCGGTGCATGTCGGGCGTCCGCGCCGGAAGGGGTGAGCGTGATGCTCAGGATCGTCAACCGCGTCCTGCTCGGGTTCGCAGGGCTGGTCCTCGTCCTGCTCGGCGGCTCCGTGCTCGCCGTGGGACTCGGCCTGAAGCCGCCGTCCTGGTGGATCCACGACGGGCGGCACGACGTGCTGCTGAGCGACACCGCCCGCGCCCGCTGGCGGGACGACGGCTGGTGGTGGCCGACCGTCATCGGCGTACTCGCCCTCTGCGTGCTGCTCGCCCTGTGGTGGCTGACCGCGGTGCTGCGCCGGCGACGGCTCGCGGAGGTGCTCGTCGACACCGGCGACGGCGAGGGCGCCCTGCTGCGCGGACGGGCCCTGGAGGGCGTACTCGCCGACGAGGCGGGCCGGGCGGACGGCGTCCAGCGGGCGCAGGTTCTGCTGACCGGGCGGCGCAGCACCCCCGAGGCCCGGGTGCAGCTCCTGCTGGAGCCCCACGTGGACCCCGGCCGGGCTCTGCACCTGCTGACCACGGAAGCCCTCGCCCACGCGCGGGACTCGGCCGGCCTCGCCGCCCTCCCCGCGGAGGTGCGCCTGCGCGGGGTCAAGCACCGGGCCGAACGGGTCAGTTGACGCGCGGACTAGGGGGTGTTTTGAAAGTCCTGTGCGGTGCCCGCGGTGTTCGGTGCGTGCCCTCGGCGTGCCGGACGAAGGCCCTCGTACTGGACGTACTTGGGGCTTCGGCCGGTGCGGCGAGGGTGCGTGCCGGGCGCCGTGGGTGCTGTGCGGGACTTTCAAACACCCCCTAGCCCAGCGGGTGCATCCAGCCGTGCTTGTCCTCGCGGGTGCCGCGCTGGATGTCCAGCAGGGCCTCGCGCAGCTTCAGGGTGACCTGGCCGGGCTCGCCGCCCGACTGCTGCCACTCGGTGCCGGTGCGCTTGACGGTGCCGACGGGGGTGATCACCGCGGCCGTACCGCAGGCGAAGACCTCGGTGAGGGTGCCGTTCTCCGTGTCGGCCTGCCACTGGTCGATGGAGACACGGCCCTCCTCGGACTCGTAGCCGAGGTCGCGGGCGACGGTCAGGAGCGAGTCACGGGTGACGCCCGCGAGCAGCGAACCGGTCAGCTCGGGGGTGACGATTTTGTCGCCGTACACGAAGTACAGGTTCATGCCGCCGAGTTCCTCGACCCACTTGTGCTCCACGGCGTCGAGGTAGGCGACCTGGTCGCAGCCCTTCGCGGCGGCCTCGGCCTGCGCGAGCAGGGAGGCCGCGTAGTTGCCGCCGGTCTTGGCGTCGCCCATGCCGCCGGGGACGGCACGCACCCGGTCCTCGGAGAGCCAGATGGAGACGGGCTTCACGCCGCCCGCGAAGTACGCGCCGGCGGGCGAGGCGATGACCAGGAACAGGTACTCGTTGGCGGGCTTCACGCCCAGGCCGACCTCGGTCGCGATCATGAAGGGGCGCAGGTAGAGGGACTCCTCGCCGCCGTGCGCCGGGACCCACGCCCGGTCCTGCCGGACCAGCGCGTCGCACGCCTCGATGAACGTCTCGACGGGCAGCTCCGGCATCCCGAGGCGGCGCGCGGACCGCTGGAAGCGCCGGCCGTTCATCTCGGGGCGGAAGGTGGCGACGGAGCCGTCGGGCTGCCGGTACGCCTTGAGGCCCTCGAAGATCTCCTGCGCGTAGTGCAGGGTCATGTTCGCCGGGTCGAGGGAGAGCGGCCCGTAGGGAACGAGCTGTCCGTCGTGCCAGCCGCGGCCCTCCGTCCACCGGATCGTCACCATGTGGTCGGTGAAGTGGCGGCCGAAGCCGGGGCTGGCCAGGATCGCCTCGCGCTCCGCGTCGGACAGCGGGCTGGAGGAAGGCTTGAGCTCGATCGTGGGCGTCGTCATGAGTGGTTGTCCTTCACCGGTTTGTGTTGTGACGGGCCGCCTTGCTCATACGGCACAGGACGACCAGTGCTAGGACGTCCGAGCATTCCCTCATTCCGCGGCTCCACGTTCGATTATCACGCGTGCGCAGCCATGGACGAAAACGATGTGAATGCGGCCCAGTGGTTGATGGTGGCACCCGGAGAGGCACAGGAAAAGCCGCCGGGTGCGGAAGCTACCCGGCGGCTTTGCGGAGCGCGCGGGGTCAGCCGGCTACTCGTACCGCGAGCGCGTCGCCGATTTCCGCGGTGCTGCGGGCGGGCTTGCCCACGCGCTCGGCGAGGTCGGCGGCGACGGCGTCCTCGATGCGGGCGGCCTCGGTCTCGTAGCCGAGGTGGCGCAGCAGGAGGGCGACGGACAGGACGGTGGCCGACGGGTCGGCCTTGCCCTGGCCGGCGATGTCGGGCGCCGAGCCGTGCACGGGCTCGAACATCGACGGGAAGTCGCCGCTCGGGTTGATGTTCCCGGAGGCGGCGACGCCGATGCCGCCGGAGACGGCCGCGGCGAGGTCGGTGATGATGTCGCCGAAGAGGTTGTCGGTGACGATCACGTCGAAGCGCTCGGGCTGCGTGACGAGGTAGATCGTCGCCGCGTCCACGTGCATGTACTCGGTGGTGACCTCGGGGAACTCCTCGGCCACCTTGTTGAAGATGTTGGTCCACAGGTGACCGGCGAAGGTCAGCACGTTGTTCTTGTGGATCAGCGCGAGCTTCTTGCGCGGGCGGGCCTGGGCGCGGGCGAACGCGTCACGGACCACACGCTCCACACCGAACGCGGTGTTGACGGAGACCTCGGTGGCGACCTCGTGCTCGGTGCCCTTGCGGATGGTGCCGCCGTTGCCCGTGTAGGGGCCCTCGGTGCCTTCGCGTACGACGACGAAGTCGATCTCCGGCTGGCCGGCCAGCGGCGTGGCGACACCCGGAAGGAGCTTCGACGGACGCAGATTGACGTGGTGGTCGAAGAGAAAGCGGAGCTTCAGCAGGAAGCCGCGCTCCAGCACACCGGACGGCACCGACGGGTCGCCGATGGCGCCGAGGAGGATGGCGTCGTGCTTCTTGAGCGCGTCCGCGTCGGCTTCGGTGAGGGTCTCACCGGTGGCGTGGTACCGCTTGGCGCCGAAGTCGTACTCCTTGGTCTCCAGCTTCACATCCTGAGGAAGGACGGCGGAGAGGATCTTCAGGCCTTCGGCCACGACCTCCTGGCCGATGCCGTCACCGGGAATCACTGCGAGATTGATGCTGCGAGACATGACGGCACCGTACTCCTTGTCCCATGGGATGACACGGACCGTCCGCCATACGGACACGACAGGGAGGTGCGACGCCATGCCGTCGACTGCCGTTCACCCGTACGCAGGACCGCTGTTGGGGTTCGCTGGGAAGTTCACCTTCATGGAGACCCCCGACTTCGGCATCCCGGAGCAGCTCGCGCGCGGGATGAGCATGGCCGAGCAGCACGAGTACCTGCGGACGAAGCTGTCGCGGCGGCGCACGCTGGTGACGGCGGGCATGGTGGCGGGCGGGCTGCTGACCGGCTGCTCCGGTTCGGGCACCGTGACCACGAGCCGTTCCGCCGCACCCACCGCGACCGCCACGACCCGGGTCGCGGGCTCCGCCGTCACTCCCTTCGGCCGCCATCTCGCCTTCGGCGCCGACCCCAGGACGCGGATGCGGATCTCCTGGCAGGTGCCGTTCGCGGTGAAGCGGCCGTATGTGCGGATCGGGCTCCGGCCCGAGGAGCTGAGTCGGAAGATCGAGGCCGAGGTCCGCGACCTGCACACCCCGGGGCTGACGGGCGTACGCCTGGCCGTCGAGCAGTACTACCTGCACGCGGCCCTGGACGGCCTGAAGCCCGGGACGACGTACTACTACGGCGTCGGCCATGACGGCTTCGACCCCGCCTCGCCGCAGCACAGGTCGACCATCGGCTCCTTCCGCACGGCACCGGCGCACCCGGAGAAGTTCACCTTCACCGCCTTCGGCGACCAGGGCGTCAGCCCGGCCGCGGCAGCCAACGACCATGTGCTGCTGCGCCGGAAGCCCGCCTTCCACCTGCATGCGGGGGACATCTGCTACGCGGACCCGACCGGCCAGGGCAAGAAGTCGGACTCGTACGACGCCGGGTTCTGGGACCTGTTCCTCAAGCAGAACGAGTCGGTGGCGAAGTCCGTGCCGTGGATGGTGACCACCGGCAACCACGACATGGAGGCCTGGTACTCACCGGAGGGCTACGGCGGCCAGCTCGCCCGCTGGTCGCTCCCGGACAGCGGCTTCGACCCGCACAAGGCGCCCGGCGTGTACGCGTTCACCTACGGCAACGTCGGTTTCGTGGCGCTGGACGCCAACGACGTGTCGTACGAGATTCCCGCCAACCGGGGCTACACGGGCGGCAAGCAGACGAAGTGGCTGGACCGGACGCTGGGTGATCTGCGGGCGGCGAAGGCGGTGGACTTCGTGGTCGTCTTCTTCCACCACTGTGCCTACTCGACGTCCTCCCACGCGTCCGACGGCGGGGTGCGCGCCGAGTGGCTGCCGCTCTTCGCGAAGCACCAGGTGGACCTGGTGATCAACGGGCACAACCATGTGTACGAGCGGACCGACGCGATCAGGAACGGCGAGGTCGGAAGGCCGGTGCCGGTGGGCGGGTCGACGGATCCGACCCGGGACGGGATCGTGTACGTCACCGCGGGCGGCGGCGGCAAGGACCTCTACTCGTTCCCCTCGGGCGTCAAGGACAGCTACGAGGGGCATGTCCATCGCCGCGAGTCCGTCGCGACGTACCACTGGACGAAGTCGCGGCAGATGAAGGCGGAGACGGTGGAGTGGTCGCGGGTGCGGTACACCGGCTTCTCCTTCCTCTCGGTGGAGGCGGAGGCCGGTACGGCACCGAAGCTGAAGGTGTCGGCGCTCGCGCAGAGCGGGGAGCGCATCGATCACTTCGAGGTGCGGCGCGGCGCCTGAGAGCCTGCGTGTGAGCAGGTCCTGAGCTCCGAGCCGCACCCCGTGCGGGTGCGGCTCCCGGATGTGGGGGCGGGGGCGGGCCTC